>SKOX01000008.1 GCA_007119835.1 Paracoccaceae bacterium | reverse complement strand
CGTCGGTCGGATCCACGCCGAGATCCGAAAGGATGCCGCGGACGTTCTCCGCCTGCATCTCGGTCTCGGGATGGGCGATGTCGCGCACATGCAGGATCAGGTCGGCGTCGAGCACCTCCTCAAGGGTCGCGCGGAAGGCCGCGACCAACTGCGTCGGCAGGTCGGAGATGAAGCCCACCGTGTCCGACAGGATCACCCGCTTGCCGTCGGGGAGCGCGATCGCGCGCATCGTCGGGTCGAGCGTGGCGAAAAGCATGTCCTTCGCCATGACCGACGCGCCGGTCAACCGGTTGAAAAGCGTCGACTTTCCCGCGTTCGTGTAGCCAACGAGCGCCACGACCGGATAGGGCACGCGGGCGCGCGCCGAGCGGTGCAGGCCGCGGGTCTTCGCCACCTTGCCGAGCTCGCGCTTGAGCCGCACGATCCGATCGGTCAGCGCGCGGCGGTCCGCCTCGATCTGCGTCTCGCCGGGACCGCCGACGAAGCCGAGGCCGCCCCGCTGGCGCTCGAGGTGGGTCCACGACCGCACGAGGCGCGATTTCTGGTAGGTGAGGTGCGCGAGCTCGACCTGCAGCTCGCCCTCGCGGGTCCGCGCCCGCTCGCCGAAGATCTCGAGGATCAGGCCGGTGCGGTCGAGCACCTTGGTCTTCCACGCCCGCTCGAGATTGCGCTGCTGCACCGGAGAGAGCGGCCCGTCGACGATGACGAGGTCAACCCGCTCCTCGGAGACGATCTCGCCGACCTCCTTGAGCTTGCCCGGCCCGAGCAGCGTGCCGGCGCGCGCCCGCGGTAACGGCACGACGCGTTGCGCGACGACATCGAGATCCAGCGCCTCGGCCAGGCTCACCGCCTCGGCGAGCGCGTCCTGGGGATCGCGCGCGCCGTTCCGGTCGCGAATGTCGGGATGCAGCACCAGGCACCGCATCCTGTCCGATGTGTCAGTTGTTATCTTCGGCCTCGTAGAGCGTGATTGGCTGCGACGGCATCACGGTAGAGATGGCGTGCTTGTAGACGAGCTGCGACTGGCCGTCGCGGCGGAGAAGTACGCAGAAGTTGTCGAACCACGTGATTACGCCCTGAAGCTTGACACCGTTCATGAGGAATATTGTTACGGGTACCTTGCCTTTGCGGATGTGGTTTAGGAAGGTATCCTGAAGGTTTTGCCGATCCGATGCCATTTCCAAGCCTTTTTCGCCTGAGTTTTGTTCGGCCGCGCTGTGGCGCTGCCCCTGTTTTCATTACTCAAAGAGTATGGGGAATGCGCTGCAGCATTTCCAGTCCGTCCTACCGAAATTCGTCGCCGAATTCGATTGCTGTCTCACCGTTGCCAGTACGACGGGTTGAACAGGGCAATGATTACGAGGGCCTCCATGCGGCCGACCACCATCGCGGCGCAGAGGATCCAGCGGGCGGCGTCGTTGAGCTCGCGATAGGTCGTGCCGTCTCCCAGCGTGGCGATCAGCGGCCCCGTGGTGGTGAGCGCGGCGACGGCGAGCGTCAGGGCCCGCTCGAAGGACAGACCGCTCGCGGCGAGGGCCATCGTGACGAGCGCGAGGGCCATCAGGAACAGCATCAGGAAGACGAAGGCGATCCGGGTCCCGGCCTCGGCGATGAGCCCGCCGCCGGCGTGGCCGCGCCGGCCCGGCGTCGAGGGGTACACCAGCCGGTCCATCTCGCGCAGGCCGTGCCGATAGAGGGCGTAGAGGCGCAGCAGCTTCACGCCGCCCGCGGTGGTCGCGATCCCGCCGCCCATGACGGCGACGCCGAGCAGGATGATGCCCGGCGCCTCGAGCCGGGACCAGATCTGCGTGGTGAGCCAGTAGCGGCTCTCGAAGCCGGCGGTCGTCAGGTGGGCCAGCACCGTGAAGAGGCTGCCCCAGACGGCCTGTGCCGCCGCGAGCAGGTTCGCCTGGCGATCGGCCTCGATGGCGCCGACGAAGGCGCGCAGGAACAGCACCACGGTCACCGCGAGCACCGAGATCAGCATGAGCTGGACCTCCGGGTCGCGCAGGCGCGGGCTGCGGCCGCGGCTGAACCGGACGGTCAGGACCCGGTGGCTGACGGCGGCAAACAGGAAGATCGCGATCAGCATCTCGCTGCCGAACCCGCCGCGCGACACCGCCGGCCCGCCGATCGGCGAGATGCCGCTCGTCGCGAGCGTGGACATCGCGTGGCAGAGGGCGACGAAGGGCCGGTCGCCCGCGATCATCAGCAGGGTCGCGAGGAGGCCGGTGAAGAGCACGTAGACCGGCGCGATGACCCGGACGCTGCGGACGATCCGCTCTCGCGCAGCCGGGATCTGCAGGCTCTGGCGCACATCGGCCTCGCCCCGCGAGGCGCGGACGATCTCGAAGCCTCCGAGGTTGAGCGGCGCGAGCACGGCGAAGGCCGCGACGAGGATCATCAGCCCGCCGGCCCAACCGACCAGCGCCCGCCACAGGTGGATCGGCTGGGGCACGAGCCAGTGCCGGTCGAAGACGGTGGCCCCCGTCGTCGTCAGGCTGGAGAGCATCTCGAAGTAGGCGGCGGAGAAGCTGAGCGGCTGGACCTGCTGCAGCGGCAGCGCCAGCGCGACCGGCAGCAGCAGGTAGGCGAGCAGCAGCGTCATGAGCTGGTAGCGCTCGGCCTTT
>SKOX01000487.1 GCA_007119835.1 Paracoccaceae bacterium | reverse complement strand
GGCGACGACCACGGCTTCGGTGCGGCAATGGCGGCGGAGTTCTATCGCCGCGCCGGCTGGGCGGTGCGGCATGATCTCGCGCCGACACGCGAGGGCCTTGTGCACGGGGTCGCGGCTGGCTGGATCGATGTCCTGGGCCTGTCGCTCACGGCGAGCCGGGAGGCCGAAAGCCTCAAGGAGACGATCCGGCAGGTCCGCCCGGCGGCGCTGAACCCGAACCTTGTCATCATTGCGTCAGGCGACGCACTGCTGCGCAACCCGGATATTGCCGCTGACCTCGGGGTGGATGCGACACTCTTCGAGTTGCCGAGCGCGCCTGCCCGCACCCAGCGCCTCGTTCGCGCCACGCTCCATCGCGGCGCGGGTTGAGGGGCGAGACCGACCACGGCGGTAGGCCCTTCCGGCGGCGCGGTTTTGCCCGTATCTGGTGGCGGATGACCAAGCCGCTTGCCTTCTCCGTCCATCTGCTGACTGCCTCCGGTGCGGCCTTCGCGCTGATGGCGCTCGTCGCCGCGACCCAGGGCAGCTGGGAGCTGATGTTCGGCTGGCTGGTCGTCGCGCTGCTCGTCGACGGGATCGACGGGCCGCTGGCGCGGAAGGTGGACATCAAGCGCAACGCCGCGCACTGGGACGGCGAGTTGCTCGATCTCGTGGTCGACTATCTCACCTACGTCTTCATTCCCGCCTATGCGCTGATCTACACCGGCATCCTGCCGAGCCCCTGGGGCCTTGTCGCGGCGCTGGTGGTGGCGCTGACGGGGGTGGTCTATTTCGCCGACGTGCGGATGAAGAACGTGGACAACACGTTCAAGGGCTTTCCCGCGGCCTGGCAGATGGTCGTCCTCGTCTTGCTGACGCTGGACCCACCGATCGCGGTGACGCTCGGCGTGGTTGCCTTCCTCGCGGTCGCACAGTTCCTGCCGCTGAAGTTCATCCATCCGATGCGGACGGCGCGCTGGCGCGAGGTGAACCTGCCGATGACGCTCGCCTGGGTCGGCTTCGCGGTCTGGGCGGCTGTCGCGGGGTTCGAGCCGCCTCTCCTCGCGCAGTTGGGGCTTGCGCTCACCAGCCTCTGGATCCTCTGCGTCGGGCTGGTGATGCAGGCGATCCCGCCGCGTGCGGCGGCGCGGCGGGAGCCCTGAGTCCGGTTTCCCGAGGCCGGTTCGGCTGCGCCCGAGCTCAGCCGAGCACGGCGTCGCAGCGCGCGCAGACCGCGCTGTGCCGGTGGCTGCCGACGTCGGGCAGGACCTTCCAGCAGCGCGCGCACTTCGCCCCCTCCGCATGGGCGGGCAGGACCGCGACGCCGGGGATGTCCTCGATGCGGAAGGCGTCGGGCGGCGCATCGGCCCCCGTCAGCGTGAGATCGGAGGTGATGCAGACGTCGGCGAAATCGACGGCCGCGAGGATCTCGCGGCTGGCGGGATCGGCGACATGCACCACGGGCGCCGCCTCGAGGCTCGCGCCGATCCGCTTCTCGCGCCGCTCGACCTCGAGCGCGCCGGTGACGACCCGCCTGACCCGCCGCACCACCTCCCAGCGCGCGGCCAGCGCCGGATCGCGCCAGGCGGCCGGCGTGTCGGGGAAGTCGACGAGGTGGACGGAACTCTCCTCGCCGGGGAAGCGCTCGAGCCAGACCTCCTCCATGGTAAAGGGCAGGATCGGCGCGAGCCAGGTCACGAGCCGGGCGTAGAGCGCGTCGAGCACCGTGCGCGCGGCGCGGCGGCGCTGGCTCGTGGCGGCGTCGCAGTAGAGCGCGTCCTTGCGGATGTCGAAGTAGAAGGCGGAGAGTTCGACCGTGCAGAAGGTGAAGAGCTGCTGGAAGACGTGCTGGAAGTCGAAGGCGTCGTAACCTTCGCGCACCACGCCGTCGAGTTCGGCCAGGCGGTGCAGCACCCAGCGCTCGAGCTCCGGCATCTCCGCCGGCTCGACGCGTTCGGCCGCGTCGAAGCCGGCCAGCGCGCCCAGGAGGAAGCGGAGCGTGTTGCGCAGGCGGCGGTAGCCGTCGGCGGTGCCCTTGAGGATCTCGTCGCCGATCCGCAGGTCTGCGGTATAGTCCGACTGCGCCACCCACAGCCGCAGGATGTCGGCGCCGTACTGGCGGATGACGTTTTCCGGCGCGACGACGTTGCCCTCGGACTTCGACATCTTGCGGCCGTGCTCGTCGAGGGTGAAGCCGTGGGTCAGGACGCCGTCGTAGGGGGCGCGGCCCATGGTGCCGCAGGCCTGGAGCATTGAGGACTGGAACCAGCCGCGGTGCTGGTCGGTGCCCTCGAGGTAGAGCGAGGCGGGGCGCATGCCGTCGTCGCGGTCGCGCAGCGCGAAGGCGTGGGTGGAGCCCGAGTCGAACCAGACGTCGAGGATGTCGGTGACCTGCTCCCACTCGGCCGGGTCGTGCTCGGGCCGGAGGAAGCGCTCGGCGGCGCCGTCGGCGAACCAGGCGTCGGCGCCCTCGGCCTCGAAGGCTTCGACAATGCGGGCGTTGACGGCGGGGTCGCGCAGGAGCTCGACCGTGCCGTCGTCGCGGCGACGGACGAAGCAGGTGAGCGGCACGCCCCAGGCACGCTGGCGCGACAGCACCCAGTCGGGGCGGTTCTCGATCATCGAATAGAGGCGGTTCCGGCCCGATTGCGG
>SKOX01000490.1 GCA_007119835.1 Paracoccaceae bacterium | reverse complement strand
TGCCGTCGTCGCGGCGACGGACGAAGCAGGTGAGCGGCACGCCCCAGGCACGCTGGCGCGACAGCACCCAGTCGGGGCGGTTCTCGATCATCGAATAGAGGCGGTTCCGGCCCGATTGCGGGGTCCACTTCACCAGCCGGTCGATGGAGTTGAGCGCGCGCTCCCGGATGCTGGCCCCGTGGTTCGAGAGGCCGTCCTCGAGCGGCTTGTCGATGGCGACGAACCATTGCGGGGTGTTGCGGTAGATGACCGGGGCCTTGGAGCGCCAGGAATGGGGGTAGGAATGGCGCAGTTTGGCCTTGGCGAAGAGGGCGCCGGCGGCGTGGAGGGCCTTGATGACGGAGACGTTGGCGGGGCCTTCCTTGCCCTCGGGCGTGAAGATCGTCTGGCCGCCGAAGAGGGGGAGGTCTGGGCGGAAGGAGCTGTCCTCCATGACGTTGTACGTCATGGGGAGGCCATGCTTCCGGCCGAGGGCGTAGTCGTCGTCGCCATGGGAGGGCGCCGTATGGACAAAGCCGGTGCCGGCTTCGTCGGTGACGTGGTCGCCGGGCAGGAGCGGCACGTCGTAGTCCCATTCGCCTTCAGCGCCGTCTAGGTCGTAGAAGGGGTGTGAGCAGTATAGCGCACGAAGCTCGTCGCTCGGAACGCCACGTAGTCGCGTATACGTCGTGACTTTCCCCTGAGCAAACGCAGCCGGCGCAAGCTTGTCCGCGATGAGGATACGTTCACCTTCTTGGAGACGCTCATTTTCTGACGCATCATCTATCCGGTAGAGTCCGTAGGCAATGTCAGGATTGTAGGCGACCGCACGGTTCTGAGGGATCGTCCAAGGGGTGGTCGTCCAGATGAGCACATGCGCGTCAATGAGTTCCTGCAAGCTTGATGAGTCAGGAGACTCGATCGGTCCTTTTCCGTACGTGGGCGGACGGTCCGGAGAATTTCCAAAAAGCACGACGGGGAACTTTACCCACACCTGATGGCTCTGGTGCTCGCGATATTCCACCTCCGCCTCGGCGAGCGCGGTCTTCTCCACCGGCGACCACATGACCGGCTTCGAGCCCTGGTAGAGCGAGCCGTTCATCACGAACTTCATGAATTCCTCGGCGATGACCGCCTCGGCGTGGAAGTCCATGGTGAGGTAGGGGTCGTCCCACTTGCCGGTGATGCCGAGGCGCTTGAACTCCTCGCGCTGGACGTCGATCCAGTATTCGGCGAAGCGGCGGCATTCGGCGCGGAGCTCGCTCTTCGGGACGTCGTCCTTCGACTTGCCCTTCGCGCGGTACTGCTCCTCGATCTTCCACTCGATCGGCAGGCCGTGGCAGTCCCAGCCGGGGACGTAGCGGCTGTCGCGGCCCATCATCTGCTGGGAGCGGACGACGAAGTCCTTGAGGATCTTGTTGAGCGCGTGGCCGATGTGGAGGTGGCCGTTGGCGTAGGGCGGGCCGTCGTGGAGGACGTAGGGCGTGCGGCCCTCCCGGGCGCGGAGGCGGTCGTAGATCCGCAGCCGCTCCCAGCGGGCGAGCCATTCGGGCTCGCGCTTCGGCAGGCCCGCCCGCATCGGGAAGGCGGTCTCGGGCAGGAACAGGGTGTCTTTGTAGTCCGGGGCGTCGTCGCGCATGGGGGTCGGTCCGTCGGCAGGGGATCGGGGTCGGGCACGCCTCTTCCGGCGGCTCTGAGGGCTTTCAGAGCGCCGCGGTGCTAATTCGGAAGCCGATCCTGGACATGGGCGGCGGTATAAACCCGCGGCGCGGCTGCGTTCAATCGGGTTTTTGCATCAGCGACGTGACCGATCGGCTCATGATGTTGGCGACCCGCGGGCGGGGGAGGGCGCGGAAGGGCAGAGGGCGGCAGACTTCCATGGCGGCGATGCCGATGCGGGCGGTGAGCGCGCCGTTGATGACGCCCTCGCCGAAGCGCCGGGACAGCCGCGCGGCAAGGCCGCCGCCGGCCACCGAGTGCACGAAGTCGTCGCCGACGGCGACGGCGCCGGTGGCGAGCAGGTGGGTCGCGACCATCCTGAGCAGCCTGACCGAGCCGATGACGCCGGCGCGGCCACCATAGACCTGGGCGAGCCGCCGGATCATCCGCACGTTCATCGCAAGCGCCGTCAGCACGTCGATGAGCGCGAGCGGCACCAGGGCGGTCGCCGCCGCGACCGTGCGCGCCGCACCCTCGACCTCGCGGCGGGCGGCGGCGTCGAGGGGCGCCAACAGGGTGCGTTCGGCGAGCTCGACCAGGGCGTCGGCGTCGAGGATGTCGCGCGCGCCCTCCTCCAGCCGTTCGCGCTCCCAGCGCAGGTCGGGGCGGCCGGCGTAGAACCGGTCGAGCTTCGCCACCAGCGCCCGGGCGGGGCCGGCGTCCGGTGCCGTGAGGGCCGCCCGCGCCTCGTCGTGAAAGGAGTCGATCCGCTTCAGCCGCCGGATCGCCAGGATCTCGCGAAAGAACATCGCGAGCAGCGTCGCCGCGAGCGCCGCCGCGAGCCCGAGAGCGAGCCATCCGAGTAGCGGGCTCCGCGCGATCAGCCCCGCGACGAAGTCGTAGGCCGCCACCGACACCACGAGCGCGAGCAGCCCGAGCGCGAGGCGCAGCGCCCAGGTGCCGATCCGCGACGGCGGCCGCGCCGCGAGCCGCACCG
>SKOX01000164.1 GCA_007119835.1 Paracoccaceae bacterium | reverse complement strand
TTTTTTGGGCGCCGCAGCCAAGCGGACGGTCATTCACCTGCCACGTCCTGACCGACTGCCACGGCGGGCCCACCTGCTTCCCGAACGCCAGGCGCTGAGTGCAGAGCCCGTGCACGCGGCCGCGGAACGCCTCGATCGAGATCGCGCGCCGCGGTGGGCTCGACGTGATTTCCTCATTTCCTCGCCGACCTTGCGTCAGGCGGCGGTGGAGGTCTGGGCGCCACATCCCTCGCGCGAGGCGGTGGGCAAGGGCAAGGGCGGCGAGAAAATCGGAAAATCGGAAAATCGGAGGGCAGCCTATAGAGAGTCCCCCAGGACCCCTTATGCAGCCCTTTCAGATACCTGACACGATTTTCCGATTATTCCGATTATCTACTTAACTGCTTGATTTCCAGGGGAGAGGAAATCGGAGGAAAATCGGAAAGTCGGGGCTGCGGAGACAGCAGGAAAATCGGAAGGGAAGAAAATCGGAGGGGGAAAATCGGAACGCGCGGGACGCAAAAGAGGCTGCTCCGCAGGCTCGATGTTTACGGGCGGCCTCAGATAGTTGGACCCTCCCGCAAGCTGCGGCCCGGCGCCGGGGGCTCCGTCCGAGGCAATCGGATTACGAGATGCCCAGCATCTACGGGACGGGGCAACGAGACCAATGGATGGCGCGAGCGATCCCCGGCCGGCACACCCACGAGACGAGAGCAGCACCATGCGATACGACGACCCGGGGCAGGCCAGCGATGAGGCGCTGGCGACGCCGTTCGGCGACATCACCGACGAACTGGCGAGGCGGGGCGCCGAGGCCTTCCTGCTTCCCTTGAAGGCGACGAGCAACGACGCCCTGGACGAGCTGCTGGCGCCCGCTTCGCGGATCAGGCGCCAGGTGAAGGTCTGGTGGGTGGTCCCTCAGTCTGAAATCCGGCGGAATTGACGCTGGGTATCGCGTCACACCAATCCGCTCCCCATATGCTTGGCAGGAAGCATGGGGGGTTATTGACGATGCATGTCCAAATTTTCCAGTCCGAACAGGGTGGATATGCTCTTACCGAAGATGACACTGGATCGTGTCTGCCAGGTGATCGCGGTCCGTGGGTAAAAAAAGGATCGGTCGACCTGGACGGGCCGGATGTCGTTGAAGCTTGCGCGGCCATTTCGCATCACCGCGTCTTTCTGACGGACACGCTGCCAGCCGGCAGGGATGGGGACGGTGCGACTGATGCCTGATAAAGGCCCAAGGGCGAGAAGCGCGACTTGCCGGATACACAAGAGCCTTTGCATGTTCCCCGCGATGGCTGCGGGCGTGTCGGACGCGCCAGAAGGATAGCAAGTAGAATCTGGATGCCTCGCGGCAGGCCCTGTCCAGGATTACGCGCTGAAGCTGCAGTGGGTCAGCCGGAAGCCTGGCTTGGTCGCCGAGTTCGTCCGCTCGACGGCAATCCTGCCAGACTCTTCCAGTGACGCAATGATGTCGTCGAACTCACGTTTTCGGATCGCGCGGACCTGATCCTTGAGCTTGCCCTTGAGGATCCCTTCGGGTCCGGCCTTCAGAATCCGGCGCTCCACGTCGTTCACGTCCCGCTCCACCTGGTTGTCGGCGATGTGGCTGCCGATGTTGCGGACCATCTCGCACGCCGACCAGCGGGCGAGCAGGTGCGCCTTCTCGAAGTCGTCCATTGTGACAACGGGCGCGACCGGCTCGCGGCCGATCGCCGAAACCAGCGCGATCTTCACGGCGTTCTCGGCGACGCGGAGCAGGACCGGCCCCACGCCGCGCATGCCGTTGTCGTCGCTGTACCTGGCGCAGCTCTCCATGGTGCTCCGCAGAGCCTCGTAGGCCCGCTCGGCGCGCGCATCGAACGGCACCGTGCAGAGCTCGGGGATCCCGAGGTTGCCGCGCAAGCGGCCGCGGATCGCATCAAGCACCGCCTTGATGCCGGCGACCGTCTGGTCGCGGAAGCGATCACTTGGCCCCTTGACGCCGCTCATCCCGATCGGGAACAGCAGGTAGCGCGCGATCGAGCCGTCCTCGAGGGACGCGGAGCCGAAGGCGCGCCAGAACTGCTCTGGCGTCGTCATGCCGAACAAGCAGAGATGCGGGCAGTCGATCCGGTCGGGCTCGCGGCCGGCATAGGCGGTGCCCGTGTAGAGCATGTTGGCGTTCGAATACAGCTTGGTGAACTCGGTCAGGATCTGCTGCATGTGCGTCCCGGCTCCGGGAGCGCCGATCTGCTGCAGCATGTGCCCGAACTCGTCGAGGAAGCACACGCGCCGTGGCTCGACGGTCAGCATGCGCAGGAGGCCCGATCCCGATGCGATGCGGTCCTGACCGAGAAGGTCAGGCACGCCCGCCAGCTGCAGCAGTTCCTTGGCCGGGCTGACCAGGCTGGTCTTGCCCGAGCCCGAGGAGCCCAGTGCCACAGCGTAGATGTTGGTGCGCAGCCTGGTGGGCGACTGGTAGGCCTGGCCCATGACGGCGCCGAGCAACGGCAAGGCCACCGCCAGCGGGCCGGCCTCGGTGGAAACCACCGAGGCCTCGTCGACAAACTGAGCAACCTCGCCCAGCAGCCCGTCGAAGCTGTCGGGAGCGAGCGGGAACGGCTGCGGCGCACGCGACACCAGTACATCGAACTGCGCTGCCGAGGGCAGCCGACGCGGCGCCGTTGCCGGCCGCGGCTTTGCCTTCGGCGCTGCAGGCATCGAACACCAGCCGTCCAGTTCGACGGGAGCGGCCGATTGCGGGACGGGATCGCGTGGCGCCTCCGCCCGCTCCGTGGCTAGGGCGGCCACCGCCTGCTTGCGCTCCGCGGCCGCGGCGATGGCGTCGATGTCGATCTCCGCCTGCGGCTCGGGGTCGAGGAACGGCTCGAGCCACTCGACGGCGCCGTGGAAGCTGCAGCCGCGCGCGGCGATCACCAGGTCGATCGCGGTGTAGGGCTCCCCGTCGCCGAAGTCGCGGATCCCGGTGGGGCAGGCATGCAGGTTGGCGCCGCGCTTCTCGAGCGGCCGGCCGCTCGAGGACGGCCGCCAGACCGCCACCGCCTCCCACGAACCCGCACCCCGCTGGCGGATCTTCGGCAGCCCCAGCGCCGGGAACCAGCGGTCCAGCGTTGCGAGGGCGCGGTCGTTCAGCGAACGGAACCTGGGCTTTTCCAGGCCGTGCGCGCTCGCCGGGGTGGGGACGGCGGTCTCGGCGGCGCGGGCCCGCCCGTTCGGGTTGTTGCGGGTCAGGCCCAGTCTGCCCAGCTCGGCGTCGAGGCGGCCGACCGGATCGGCCGGAAGCTCCGGGAGATCGCTGAGCGGCGTGTCCTCCAGCGTGTCCGGGGTCAGCCAGCGGTAGGGCTGGCCGGTGTCGGGGTGGATCGTCGGTGGCACGACCGACTGCGTGCCGTGCAAGAGCAGCTCGACCAGCGGCGGCCAGCTTCGTCGGCCGTCCGCGGCGGTGATGCAGACGTCCGGGTGGTACCAGCGCAGGCGGGCTCCGAGCCCTTCGCACCCGGGGCTCGGGCGGTAGTAGCCCATCCAGCCCTTCTGTCCCAGCCGGCGCACGAGGCAGGGGCCCAGAGCATCCACCACGGCCGCGGCGATGTCCTTGCGGTCGGTATCGACGTCGGCCCCCACGACGGCGCCATGCGCGATGCAGACGCCGGCATCGGGCCAGCCCTCCCACCGCTCGTGCAGGAACTCCGGCGGCATGCGCCCGCACCACTCCTGCCAGCGCCCCATGTGCGACCACCGCCCGGCCGCGAAGTGGCCCGGCACCTTCTCGCCCGGCTTCGCCGGAATCGGGTGGTAGCCCATGTCGCGCAGGCGGGCAGATACCTGGGCGTACGGCGAGAGCCGCGGGGCCATGATCAGAACGGGACCTGAGCGTCGGCCTGGCGCTGCAGCTCCTCGAGATAGCCGCGGGTGAGCCGCTCGCAGAACTCGGCCCACTCCACGCGGTTGAACTGCGCCATGTCCGTCCGGCCCAGCTGCTCGAGGTACGCGCCGGCCGCCTTGCCTCCGGCCAGCGCTGCCGCCGCCTCGTCGCGCGTGAGCTCGATCTTCCTGCGGTGGGCGACCATCCAGACCTCCGAGCAGCGCATGGAGCAGAAGAACGCCGGGGCGGCCCGCGTGCCCGGCGCGCTGAAGGCAAAGCCGGTGCTGGCGCGGGTGCACACGGCGCAGGGGTAAGGCGGCGCAGCGACCGGCCGCCGCTGCGGGATCATGCGGCCTGCTCCTCCGCCGGCCGCGCGAACCGCACCCGCTTGATCCGGTGGTACCTGCCCTCCCGCGCCAGCACCGCTTCGGCGGGTCGACGGAGGTCGGCGACGCGCGCGAGCGCCTCGTCGACGGTATCGGGCGGTGGGCCTTCGGCGCGCAGGTGCCACCAGGCGACGGCTTTCTCCCGGGCGTAGCCGGTGTGCTCGACGCATACCCACTCGCTGACCACCCTCGTCCCGACCAGGTAGTCGACGCGCAGGCTGTCAGGCGCACCGGGCTTGCGGTGGCGGTGGTAGTCGACGTCGCGGATCGCCTGCCACTCGTCGCGAGCGGTCAGCACCATGATCGCTTCTGTGGTGGCGGTGGCCTCGAGCTTCGGGTCGGGCGGCGGAAAGAGATGGCCGCAGTCGAGGCACTCGCGCACACTGATGGGCACGATGGCGTCGCAGTTCGGGCAGATCTTCGCCGGCGGCTCGGCCGCCTCGCCGTCGCCCTTGCCGCCCTTCTTCTCCTCGGGCAGCGCGATGGCGTCGACCGGACCGTGCCGCATCACGTTGCCGGCGAAGTCGAGCACCAGGCAGTCGTCCTTGCCCGGGGCGATGCGCATGCCGCGCCCGGCCATCTGGATGTAGAGCCCGGTCGAGGCGGTCGGGCGCAGCATGGCGATCAAATCCGTCGCCGGCGCGTCGAAGCCGGTGGTCAGCACGCCGACGCTGGTCAGCGCCCGCAGCTGACCCGCCTTGAAGGCGCGCAGCAGCCGGTCGCGCTCGGGCCCGGGTGTCTCGCCGCTCACCGTCTCCGCGGCGATGCCATGGGAGCGCAGCTCGTCCCGCACCGCGCGCGCGTGATCGACGGAGATGCAGAAGGCGATCCATGCGCGCCGGTCGCGGCCGAGCGCGACGATCTCGGCGACGGCGGCGCGGGTGGCGTCGCCGCCGAAGCGGTCCAGCATCTCGCGCTCGACGAACTCGCCCATGCGCCGGTGCAGGCCAGACGTGTCGAACGCTGCCGCGGGGCGCTTTGAGACCAGCGGCGCCAGGTGCCCGCGCTCGACCAGCATGCCGACCGGTATGTCGTAGGCGATGCCGTCGAAGAGCGCGTTCTCGCCCCGGTGCAGCAGCCCGCTGTCGAGCCGGTAGGGCGTGGCGGTGAGGCCGATGATCTTCAGGCTCGGGTTGGCCTCACGCAGCCCGTCGAACAGCCGCCCGTACTGGGTGTCGCTCGAGCGAGGCACCAGGTGCGCCTCGTCGACGATGGCAAGGTCGACATGTCCGAGCTCGCGGGCGCGCCGTGCCACCGACTGCACGCCAGCGACGAGGATCTGGCGCCCCAGCTGGCGCTTGCCGAGCCCGGCCGAGTAGATGCCCGCCGGCGCGTCGGGCCAGAGCCGGATCAGCGCCTGGTGGTTCTGCGCGATCAGCTCGCGGACGTGGGTGACCATCAGGATCCGCGTCTCCGGGTAGACGACGACCGCGCTGCGGGCGAACTCCGCCAGGATCACGCTCTTGCCCGAGCCGGTCGGGGCCACCACGAGCGGCGAGCCGCGGCCGGCGCGGAACCAGCCGTAGAGCGCGTCAACCGCCGCGCGCTGATAGTCGCGCAGCTCGATCACCCCTCGGCCTCCGCCCATGGCATTGCCGGCGCCGGCTCGAGCGCGGCGAGGATGGCGCCGATCGGGCTCGCCGGGCCCTCGCTCCTGACCCCGTTCATCCAGACCGGGACCGTGGACACCGAACGCGCCAGCGCCGCGGGGTCAATGCCGTGCTGGAGCGCGATCGAGACCACGATGCAGGCGTCGTCGATGAAAGCCGCCATCGTCGAGCCGGTCCTGTGGCCGTCGGCGAACACCTCGAGCGGCCGGCCGGCGTCGTCGTAGCCGACGCAGACGGTGAACGCCTGGCCGCCGAAGGCCATGTCGCGGATCAGGTTGCGCCGGCGGCCTGGAAGCCTCGTCCGCGTCATGCCTGGCCTTCCTCCTTCCACGTCCGCTGGGCGATGTAGGCGATCTCGCCGGTGCGCTCGCGGCGCTGCACGAGCGCGACCAGCCCCTTCGCGTGGAGCGCCCGCGCCGACGCCATGACCGTCCGGGGCGGCTGCCGGCGGCCGCCGGCAACGGCGTAGACGAAGCTCTCGCCGCGTTGGGCTCGGGCAGCCCAACGGCCCAAGGCGGCTGCCGTCATGCCGGCTCCTCGGCCGCGCCGTCGATCCAGACGGAGCCGCTCTGCATGCGGTAGGTGACGGTCTCGGCCTCGGGATCGGCGTCGATCTGCTCGCCCGGCACCAGCGCGGGCAGGTAGAGGTGGGCGGGGCACTGGGCGCCCTCGTGCTGGCGCTGCGGGCTGCGCGGCTCGTCGAAGCGGGCGCAATGCCCGTTCCCGTCGCGACCGAAGGCGAAGTGCAGGCAGGTCCGGCAGTGCCGCCGCGGCATCGCCGCCTCGAAGCAGAGTCGCTGATGCCGACAGAAGCGGCAGGGTGGGCGCCCGGCATTCTCGGCGATCTTCAGCGGCGCCTCGTGCTCGGCGACCAGCCGCTCGACCCGCGCCTCCTGGCGGTTCGCCTCCTCGACGTCGAGGCGGATGCGCTCGACGAGAAGCTGCTCGTCGTCTTTGTTGACGCAGATGTACATTCCCCGGGCGATGCCGAGCGCCGCCATGCCGATGTGCAGCTGGTGCCAGTGTTCGGGCTTGCTCCGCATGAGTCCATGCTTCTGCACCGCGCGCCAATCGGCCGCTTTCATGGATTTGATTTCAATGACATGCTCGGCCTTCGGCGCCTCGAAGAAGCCCCGGCCGACGCCGTCGAGCTTGCCGCGCAGCCAGCCGCCGGCCAGCGCGAAGCGCTCCTGCTCGCGGCTGATCTCGATTCCGGCGCGGGCGAGGTCCTCGAGCACCCGGCGCTCCTCGAGATTGCCTCGCTCGTAGATTCTGAGCTGGCGGCCGGTCGGGATCTCCGGCGGTGACGCCCAACGCAGCGTCAACCAAAGCTGCCGGTCGCAGGACGAGCCCAGCGCCGCGGCGGCGATGCCGTAGCCCTCGTAGGCTGAGCGTGGGTCGGCCGCGGCCTCGGCCTCGCGGGCGCGCCAGATCGCATCGATCGTCGGCTGCGCGGGTGGCGGAAGGGCGACCATCAGGCCGCCCTCCCGCACGTATCCGGAACGACCGCAGCGACGGGCGATTGGCAGCGTGAGCGTGTCGGCCTTGGCCGCGGTCGTTCCGGATAGACATGACCGCGGCCTTTGGCATGCGCTGCCCGCGTCACGCCCACGGCCCGCGCCTGGCGGTCGTGCCGGCGTCCCCGCCGGCAGCGGCGGGCGACCGCGGGGCCGCCGCCGTGGCCGGCCGGTAGCCCTTCGGAACGTTCCTGTCGGGGTCGTTCTTGTCGACGCCGAGCTTCACCAGTATCGGGACGCTGTGCAGCTCCTGGCTGTCGGTGACCCGAAGCTTGCCGGCCGCATGACAGATCGTATTGAGCTCGCGCTGGGCGATCTCCACCGCCTGCTGACTGGGGTTCCAGAGGTTGAGCGTGGTCCAGAACCGGCGGCCCTTGTGCGGCCCGTCGAGGATCTCGAACTCGAGATCGAGCTTGCGCCCGGTTCCGGCCCTGGTGTCCGAGACATCGCTTTTGGCGATTGCCGCCAGGTATTCGCCCGGCGGCAGCACCGAGCGCTCGCTCATCTGCTCGCCCTGGCTGGCGTCGTAGGTTCCTCCGAGACTTGCCATTCGTCGGTCCCCTCAGGCTGCGGTGGCAGTGGGCGCGGCGTCGCGGTGGCCGGGGAGGTACTTCGCCAGCGCCGCATAGCCCTCGCCACGCTTGATCAGGATCGAGTCGGGCATGTCGAAGCGGTTCTTGGCGGTGAAGGCCGGCCGCTCGGCCAGGTGCAGCACGCGCTGGCCGACTCCGGAGGCCTTCGCGGTCTCCTTGTTGAAGCCGCTCTTCTCCTTCCGCACCGTGGTGACGTAGTTCATGAAGCCGACGACGTCGGCGGCCTCGACCACCATCTCCGCGGCGCGCTTGTGCAGGCGCAGCCGGTAGCGGTCGTAGCTCTCGCGCTCAGGGTCGGAGAAGCCCTTGATCTCCTCGTGCGCCAGGTAGATCACGGTCATGCCGCGCTCGTCGCGGAGCGCGTTCATCCGGCCGAGAAAGTAGCGCCAGTCGGCGTCGAGCGCGATGTAGCCCTTTCCGAAGCCCGCATCCTCGATGCTGTCCCATTTGTTGCGCTTGCAGACCGCCGCCCAGAGCATGGGCTCGAACCAGTCCAGGCTGTCGAGGATGACCGTCCGGAAGCCGTGGTCGCCGGTCAGCAGCAGCTCGATCGCCTCGTCGACCTCGGCGGCACTGGTGAGCGGGCCATCCGCGAAGGTGGTGAGCTCGAGATTGCCGGCGCCCTCCTCGGTCTGGATGACGACCGGGTCGGGGAACTCGGCGGCGAGGGTGGTCTTGCCGACGCCAGGCACGCCGTAGAAGACGATCCGCGGCGGCTTCTCCGACTTGCGTCGGACCAGGTTGATAAGCGACAGCGCCATCGTGCGCTCCTCTCTTGTCGCCGCCGGCCGGTGAGTGTCGCCCAGACCTCCACCGCCGGGATTCCCGGTCCTACCGGCGGCGTGGTCTGCCCGCTCGGGAGGCGGGAATCTCGGTGATGACGAGGCCCGGGTGGCAGGCCTCGGCGAGCTTGCGCTTCAGGCGGTAGACCGCCGTGCGCACGCCCTTGACGTCCTCGACGACCGCGGCGCCGTCGCGGCGGTAGCGGAAGTCGGCGACGTAGACGCAGATCTTCACACCGGCGACGACGCAGTCGAAGCGCGGCTGCAGTTCGAGCCCGGCGATCTTGCCGGCGCGCTCGAGCGCCGCCAGGGCCGCGTAGCGCCGGCCCTCCGCTTCGCTGTCGAAGGTGTGGCCATCGACCACCACCCGGCGGGCGTTGAACTTGCTCATGTCGCGGCGCGCCCCTGGGGCGTTGGCGGGACGGCGAGGAAGCGGAACAGGTCCGGCTCGGGGCGCGGGACGCCCGCCTCGTCGGCAAGCTCGCAGAACGCGCGGTAGAGGCGGCTCGGGAACCTGCCGTCCTCGGCAATGGCCCAGCCATGCACGGTGGTGGTGGGCCTGCCGAGCCGTTCGGCGAGCTTTCTGTAGCCGCCGAGGGAGTCGATGAAGTCGCGCGTGCGCTGTGCCATGCACGCAATTTATACGGGATTACTGGATTTGCAATATCCCTTTGCAGCGCTCTGGCGTGCCGCTTGGAAATCCGGATATGCTAGGCATATGGACCACGAGGCAAGGCGGCGCCTGGCGCGCACCGGAGATATCTCGAAGGAGGCCGCGTCGTTCCGACTGCGCGCAGCACGGCAGTCGCTGCTGCCGCGCCGCAGCCAGAAGGCGATGGCTCAGGAGTTCGGCGTCCCGATCACCACCTACGCCGCCTGGGAGACCGGTGACGTCTTTCCGTCTGCCGAGGTGATCCGCCATTTCCTGCTCGAGCACGACATCGACTTCAATTTCGTCATGTTCGGCGACTGGCGGCGACTGCCGGTCGACGTGCAGGAGCGCGTGTTCGACTCCATGCTCGCCTTGCAGACCAGGCTGGAGCAAAAAGCAGGTTCAGGTTGATCGGGACGACCTTGCGGATCGCAAGCGCGATCCGGACCGATGCGGGCATTGGGGACTCCGGCCTGTTGGTTTTCTTCTCGGGGCGGCCCGCCTGACTGGTCCTCAACCTGTGCCGGCGCTCCACCCAGATTGCTCTTCTTTTGCGGGAGTTGAGGAAGAACCCAAGGCGTGCGCAAGCCCCACCATGGCCTTTACGGCCCTATTTTAGGCGCCGCACGATACGCGGCGAAGGCCTCGCACATCCGAGCCATGAGCCGGAAGTTGCGCTCGGAGTTGGCATTGACCATCTCCGCCGTCGCCTTCGTCGGGTGGTAGAGCCCGGCCTCGTCCCGCACGACGAGGCCGGCGGCCTCCAGCCGCGCCAGCCCGTTGCGA
>SKOX01000423.1 GCA_007119835.1 Paracoccaceae bacterium | reverse complement strand
CGCGACCCGGCGCGAAAGTTTCTGAACATGGCCAAGTGCTTTCCCCGACACCCGTTCGAGCGCCGCGGCGCTGCGGGCGACGACAAGCCCCGCGAGGAGTGCGGCGTCTTCGGCGTGGTCGGCGTGGCCGACGCCGCGACCTTCGTCGCCCTCGGGCTGCACGCGCTGCAGCACCGCGGCCAGGAGGCGGCGGGCATCGTGAGCTACACCCACGACGGCGGCTTCGCCTCGGCGCGGCGCTTCGGCTACGTGCGCGACAACTTCACCAGCCCGAGCGTGATGGACACGCTGCCCGGCGCGCTCGCCATCGGGCACGTGCGCTACTCGACCGCCGGCTCCAAGGGCCCGACGCAGCTGCGCGACGTCCAGCCGCTCTTCGCCGAGTTCGCCATGGGCGGCTGCGCGATCGCGCACAACGGCAACCTGACCAACGCGGTGTCGCTGCGCGCGGAGCTGATCGGGCGCGGCTCGATCTTCCAGTCGTCCTCGGACACCGAGTGCATCATCCACCTGATGGCCCGCTCGATCCAGAAGTCGATCCCCGAGCGGATGAAGGACGCGCTGCGCCGGGTCGAGGGGGCGTTCTCCATCGTCGCCATGACCCGCTCGAAGCTGATCGGCGTGCGCGATGCCCTTGGCGTGCGCCCGCTGGTGCTCGGGCGGATCGGGGACGGGTGGGTGCTGGCGTCGGAGACCTGCGCCCTCGACATCATCGGCGCCGAGTTCGTGCGCGAGGTCGAGCCGGGCGAGATGGTGATCTGCACCGCCGAGGGCACGGAGTCGTTCTTTCCCTTCGAGCGGACCAGCCCGCGCTTCTGCATCTTCGAGCATGTCTACTTCTCGCGGCCCGACAGCGTCATCGCCGGCCGCTCGGTCTACGAGACCCGGCGGAAGATCGGCGTCGAACTCGCCCGCGAGCACCCCGTCGAGGCGGACCTGGTGTGCCCGGTGCCGGATTCCGGCACGCCGGCGGCGATCGGCTACAGCCAGGAATCCGGCATCCCCTACGCCATGGGGATCATCCGCAACCATTACGTCGGGCGCACCTTCATCGAGCCGACCGAGAGCATCCGCAACATGGGCGTGCGGCTGAAGCTCAACGTCAACCGCGCGGTGATCGCCGGCAAGCGGGTGGTGCTGGTCGACGACACCATCGTGCGCGGCACGACCAGCATGAAGATCCGCGAGATGGTGCTCGACGCCGGCGCGGCCGAGGTGCATTTCCGCATCGCTTCGCCGCCGACGACGTGGCCCTGCTTCTACGGCGTCGACACGCCGGAGCGGGAGAAGCTGCTCGCCGCGACGATGGGCGAGGAGGAGATGCGGGTGCATCTGGGGGTCGATTCGCTGAAGTTCCTGTCGCTCGACGGCCTCTACCGCGCCACGGGCGAGGAAGGCGGCCGCGGGACGGGCACGCCGAAATACTGCGACGCCTGCTTCTCGGGCGACTATCCGGTGCGGCCGTCGGACCAGATCGAGCGGGGCTTCCGGACGCGGGAGGTCGCGTGACCGAGGTCGGCGACATCCCCGAGGCGCCGCGTTCGATCGCGCTCGTCACCGGCGCGTCGCGGGGCTTCGGCTTCGCGGTCGCCCGGGCGCTCGGGGCGTCGGGGGTGCATGTCGTCGCGATGGCCCGCACCGTCGGCGGGCTCGAGGAGCTCGCCGACGCGGTGGTGGCCGACGGCGGGCCGAACCCGACGCTGGTGCCGCTCAGCCTCACCGACGACGGCGGGATGCAGCGGCTCTGCCTCGCGGTCCACGAGCGCTGGGGGCGGTTCGACCTCGTGGTGCATGCCGCGGCGCATGCGCCGCCGCTGGCGCCGGCCGACCACATCGCGCCGAAGGACTTCCTGCAGAGCGTCGAGGTCAACGTCCACGGCACCCAGCGGCTGATCGTGATGGTCGCGCCGCTGCTCAGGGCGGCCGGGGCGGGGCGGTTCGTCTTCGCGGCCGACAACCGCGCGGGGCAGCATTTCTTCGGGTCCTACGGCGCGACCAAGGCGGCCGCGGAGGCGCTGGTGCGCTCCTGGGCCGCGGAGGCCGAGCGGATCGGGCCGAAGGTGATGCTGTTCCACCCCAACCCGATGCCGACCGCGCTCCGGGCGCGGTTCTTCCCCGGCGAGAACCGGGAGACCCTGAGCCCCTGCGAGGCGGAAGCCGCGCGGCTGATGGAGATGCTCGGCGCGGTGTGAGGGCTGAGGGCTGAGGGCTGAGAGGCGAGCGCTCAGAAAAAGGGCTTGCGCAGATATCTCGGTGCACGGGCGGCGGCCGGCCGCGGGTGGGCGCCCCAGCGCCCGCCCGGGGGGGCGGTCGGGCGCTGCCCGTGCTGAAGCACGGGCGGGGCAGCTTGCCCGTCCGCGATCTGACCGCGCTTGGAGGGGAGGCGATCAGGCGCGGCGCGCCTGAAGCGGCAGCAGCGCCTCGAGCATGTCGGGCAGGTCGTCGTAATGGGCAAGCACGGCGACCGGCTCCAGCGCGAGGACGCCGGCGCCCTCGGGCCCGAAGCCCACGAGGACGCAGGGAACGCCGGCGGCGCGGGCAGCGTCGCGGTCGGTCGGCGTGTCGCCGATCATCACGGCCGAGCCGGCGGCGCCCCCCGCGCGCAGAATGGTCTCGGTCAGGTGGCGCGGGTCGGGCTTGCG
>SKOX01000119.1 GCA_007119835.1 Paracoccaceae bacterium | reverse complement strand
CAACGTCGGCGCGGAAAGCGCCGCTCACGCAACGTCGGCGCGGGAGCGCCGCCAACCGCACGTCTGCGATCGGAGAACGGCATGACCGACATCGCCAACCGGCCCGAGCCGGGCCTCTACCCCCTCCCGGTCCCGATGCCGGGAAGACTGCGGCGCATCCTGCGCCGGATCTTCGGCACGCGCCCGAGCACGGCGATCAGGCGCAGCCTCGCGATGCTCGCCGTCTTCGCCATCGCCTGGTGGGGGGTGCTCGGCACCCTGATGCATCGGATCGACGCCGATCCGGGCTTCGCGCCGCCGCGCGCGGTCGAGGGCGGCAGCCACGCGGTCAACATGGCCGCGGCGCTGGTGGAGCGCGAGGTCGACACCCACCGCTGGTCGGTGAACGACCCGTGGTTCTTTCCCACCGCGTTCCTCGACAACATGCCGAACTTCCAGCAGGGCATGATGCGCGCGGTCAGCCGCTTCTCCATCGAGCTGATGGACCAGATCGGCCGCACCCGCGGCACGTCCGCGATCGATCCCGACCTCGAGCGCGCGGCGGGCCTGCTGCAGTTTCCCGGCGACGTCTGGTTCCTCGACCTCGAGAAGTCCTGGATGCCGGTCGTCCCGGCGGACGTGCAGTACCGCGCGGCGGTGCGCGCCCTCGACGCCTACAACGCCCGCGTCGCAGCCGGCGGCGCGGTCTTCGAGCGGCGCGCCGACGTGCTCGCGCAGACGCTGGCCCGGCTCGGGGCGGACCTCAACGGCCGCGCGGCGCTGCTCGACCGGCATGTCCAGCGCAATCGCCGGACGATCGACACGACGGCGGACGACCTCTTCTACTTCAACAAGGGCATGCTCTACGCCTACTACATGCTCCTGCGCGAGCTCGGCCGCGACTTCGAGCCGGTGCTGGGCGCGGGCGGCGTGGCGTCGGTCTGGAACCAGGCGCTCGCGAGCCTGGGCAAGGCGGCGCAGCTCCAGCCGCTGGTCGTGCTCAACGCGCCCGGCGACGACAGCGTTTTCGCCAACCACCTGTTCCTGCAGGGATTCTACATGAAGCGCGCGATCATGCAGCTCGACGAGGTCGTGCGCGTCCTCGCGGTGCGGAGCTGATGCGCGGCCGCGCTCACGATCCCGAGACCGCGGCAGAAAGGCCCGGATTATCCGCCCGGCCCGCGCGTCTTTCCGGGCGCAAGGAGAGAGGAGGAGCACAATGCTGACCGCGCTCAAGAGCAGTTTCGTCCACCGTCTGTCGGTCGGGTCGACCGACCGGATCCGCGCGAGCCGCCTGGGCTCGCTGCGCCGCGCCTGGCGGGTCTGGCGGCACGAGCGGGACGTCCGGGCGATCGAGCGGGCGCTCGGCGGGCTCTCGGAGCGGCAGCTGAAGCTGATCGGCATGAGCCACGGGTCGATCGAGGCCGACGTGAGCGGCCTGATCGACCGGACCGACGCCGGCCGCGCGATCGCCGACGAGGTGCTGCGCCTCGTCGACCACCAGCCGCGCCGGGTGCCGCTCCTGTCGCACGCGGCCTGACCTTCGGCCTCCGGCGCACGCGCGCGCCGGCGGCACATCCAACCCATCCGCAACGGGGAGCCAGATGAACCAGCTTTTCGATCCCGCACCGACCACCGCGGCCGCCAGGTCGGCGGAAGACCTCGTGCCCGTCACGGTCGCCTACGGCGACGGCATCGGCCCCGAGATCATGGCCGCGAGCCTGCGCGTCCTCGAGGCGGCGGGCGCGCGCCTCGCGGTCGAGCCGATCGAGATCGGCGAGCGCGTCTATGCCGCCGGCCACTCCGCCGGCATCACCGCCGAGAGCTGGGAGAGCCTGCGTCGCACCCGGGTGTTCTACAAGGCGCCGATCACCACGCCCCAGGGCGGCGGCTTTAAGAGCCTCAACGTCACGGTGAGGAAGGCGCTCGGCCTCTACGCCAACGTGCGGCCGGCGGTGGCCTACGCACCCTTCGTGGCGACCCGGCATTCGGGGATGGACGTCGTCATCATCCGGGAGAACGAGGAGGATCTCTATGCCGGCATCGAGCACCGGCAGACCGACGAGGTCTACCAGTGCCTGAAGCTGATCTCCCGGCCCGGCTGCGAGCGGATCGTGCGCTACGCCTTCGAGTACGCCCGCGCGCACGGGCGGCGGAAGGTGACCTGCTTCACCAAGGACAACATCATGAAGATGACCGATGGCCTGTTCCATCGGGTCTTCGACGAGATCGCCGCCGACTATCCCGACATCGAGAACGAGCACTGGATCGTCGACATCGGCGCCGCCAAGCTCGCCGACACGCCGCAGGCCTTCGACGTCATCGTGATGCCGAACCTCTACGGCGACGTGCTGAGCGACGTCGCCGCCCAGATCGCGGGCTCGGTCGGCCTCGCGCCCTCGGCCAACATCGGCGAGCGCTGCGCCATGTTCGAGGCGATCCACGGCAGCGCGCCGCGGCGGGCGGGCCTCGACATGGCGAACCCGTCGGGGCTTCTGCTCGCCGGTGCGATGATGATGGCCCATGTCGGTCAGCCGCAGGTCGCCGAGCGCGTCCACAACGCGTTTCTGAGGACGATCGAGGACGGCGTGCACACCTACGACGTCTTCGCCGAGGGCCTGTCGCGCCGCGCCGTCGGGACGGCCGGCTTCGCCGACGCGGTGAT
>SKOX01000361.1 GCA_007119835.1 Paracoccaceae bacterium | reverse complement strand
GCCGTAGGCGGGGCGCTCATTCCGGCCATGCGCCTTCTCGCCCATGCGACCGTCGTCGTCGCCCTCCTCGTGCTGCTCCTGATGATCGAGCCGATGATCGCCCTTCTCGCAGGTGCCGTCTTCGGGGGCAGCTACGTGATCATCTTTCTGTTCAGTCGCCGAACCCTGTCGAGTATCGGAAATGTCGTCCTGCGCGCTAACCATGAACGCTTCAAGATCGTCGGCGAGGCGCTCAGGGGCATCAAGGACGTCCGGATCCGGGGTTCCGAGGAGACCTTCCTGCACCAGTTCCGGATACCGGCCCGCCGTCTGGCCAACGCCCGCTCGGTCGCGATGGTGATTGCGGAAATGCCGCGCTACATCCTTGAGACCCTCGCGATCGGCGGCATGGTGGTCCTCATTCTCGTCCTCCTCCGCGGGGATGCCACAACGCTCCTTGGCATCCTGCCGACGCTCGGTGTCTTCGCCTTCGCGGGGATCCGCATGTTTCCGGCCCTGCAGGGCATCTACCGGGAGTTCAGTCAGCTCAAGGTCCACGTTCCGGTCGTCGACGCGGTCTATGCCGACATGATGGAGACGCGGGCGAATGCCATGGACTGGGCGGATGTGCCGGCAGGAGGTGGTCTTCGCCTCGCGGACCGGCTTGAGCTGGAGAAGGTCAGCTATGCCTATCCGGCCGCGGAGCGGCCGTCGCTCGTCGATCTCGATCTCACCATTGAGGCGCGGAGCACCATCGGGATCGTCGGCGGGACCGGAGCGGGCAAGACGACCCTCGTCGATCTCGTGCTCGGTCTGCTGCGTCCTCAAAGCGGCGCCATCAAGATCGATGGCGTGGCGCTCACCGCGGAGAACCTGCGCGCCTGGCAGCGGAACATCGGCTATGTGCCGCAGCAGATCTTCCTGACCGACGACACCGTGGCGGCCAACATCGCGTTTGGGACGCCCGCCGATAGAATTGACATGGCGGCCGTGGAGCGAGCGGCCAAGGTTGCGGAACTGCACGACTTCGTCCTCAGCCAGCTGCCCGAGAAGTATCTGACTAAGGTAGGCGAGAGCGGCGTCCGCCTGTCGGGCGGCCAGCGTCAGCGGATCGGCATCGCCCGCGCCCTCTACCGCGATCCCGACGTCCTGATTCTCGACGAGGCGACGAGCGCGCTCGACAACCTGACCGAGCGGGCCGTGATGGACGCGGTCCACAATCTCGGGCATGCTAAGACTATCGTCATGATCGCGCATCGACTGAGCACTGTTCGTGCCTGCGACGAAATCATCATGATGGAAGGCGGCAAGATCGTGGCGCGTGGCTCCTATGACGAGCTTCTCGGAACCAGCCAGAAGTTCCGCGCCATGGCCGGTGCGGTCGCCTCCTGACCGCGCGGGGCAGGAGGGCGTAACGATGCTGACCAAAGTGCCGCTGATATGATCGTGGGCAGTTGGCCAGGGCGTGAGGCCGGACAAAATCGGTTTCAGCGGATCCTTCTCGATGCGCTCGAAGTGGAAGGCGTCGGGGTCGTGGGCTTTTCCGACAGCCGCGGCATCCGCCTTGAGGGTCTCGACGTACTGATTGTGCACTGGCCGGAGAGGATCTTCCAAGAGGCCGGCAACGCAGCCGAAGCTCTGAGGCTGATGACGGGATTTCTCCGGAAGCTCCAGGCCCGGCCGCCTTCAGTGAAGGTCGTCTGGGTGGTTCACAACCTTCACCCGCATTTTGTCCGAGGCTTCAAGCGCTTCTCGTGGCCTTGGTATGCGGCCCGTCTGGCGCGGGCCGTCGATGGCATCCTCACCTTGTCGAAAGGCACCGTCGACACCGTACAAGCGGGGCTGCCGGGTATGGCCGGGAAGCCGTTCGGATATTTTTGGCATCCCTTCTATCCAGAGGAGGAGATTTCGCCGGACCTGCGCGCAGTGGAGCGCGCTGCGTTGGGCTGGAGCGATGCCGGCACGGTCTATGGCTTCTGCGGCCAGGTCCGTCCGGGCAAGGGCGTGGAGGATCTCGTCGCAGCCTTCCGGAGGCTTCCCGATCCGACCGTGCGACTGCTCGTGGCCGGCCTCCCGCTCTACGAGCACGGTCTGGCGGATGCCTTGGCGCGGCTGGCGGCCGATGACCCGCGCATCCGCCTCTGTCTGCAAGATCTCACGCAGGAGGAGTTCCGGGCAAACCTGGGGGTGTGCGACATCGTCGTGGCGCCGTTCCGACGCTACCTGCATTCTGGCTCTCTCATCCACGCGCTGAGCTGCCACCGTCCGGTGCTTACGCCGGCTACACCGTTCTCGAGCAGTCTCGCGGATCACCTGACGAGCCCCGACTGGGTTCAGACCTACGAGGGGCCGCTGACGCCGGCAGTTCTGGCCGGAGCTCGCCGGCCCGGTGGTCCGATCGACCTCGCGCCGCTCGCGCCGGCAGAGGCTGCACGCCGGATCATCCAATTTCTGGAAGTCCTGACCGATCGGAAAAGTGACGCGGCAGCTCCGCCGGCGGCCGCAGGGCGGTCCTGGTAGTCGAGTGGGCAATCCCGGATCGAAGGGCCGATAATCAATGTTATGTAAATTCTGTCCGATATGACGCGTGCCCCGGTCATGGCCATCACGATGAGGATCGACCTTCAAGAAGGCTGCAATGCGGCAGGCACCTGAGGATATGCCGG
>SKOX01000498.1 GCA_007119835.1 Paracoccaceae bacterium | reverse complement strand
GCTCGGCGGGCGTGAGCCGCGCGGCATGGTCGCGCAGCACGGGCTTGGCGTCGGGCAGCGGCGTCTCCACGGCGAAGAGGCGCGCCATCACCCGCTCGACATTGCCGTCGACCACGACTGCCTGCCGGTCGAAGGCGATGGCCGCGATCGCCGCGGCCGTGTACGCGCCGACACCGGGCAGGGCGCGGAGCGCTCCCTCGCTGTCCGGAAAGCGCCCGCCGGCAGCGGTGACGGCACGGGCGCAGGCGACGAGGTTGCGGGCGCGGGCGTAGTAGCCCAAGCCCGCCCAGGCGGCCATGACCTCGGCCTCGGGCGCGGCCGCCAGCGCCTCGACGCCTGGCCAGCGGGTGGTGAACGCCTCGAAGTAAGGCAGCACGGCGGCCACCGTCGTCTGCTGCAGCATGATCTCGGAAAGCCAGACCCTGTAGGGATCGGGCAGCCGCCCCGCCGCGCGTTCGGCCGGCCGCACGCGCCACGGCAGGGGGCGCGCCATGCGGTCGTACCACGCCAGAAGGATCTGCGGGTCGGGCGTCGCGGGCGGGTTTTCACGCATCGTTCTTCCTGACACCGCCGCCCCTCGCGTTTACCATCGCGCCCCATGAGCGCGCCGCCCCGCCAGACACCCCCCGATGCCGCGCGCCGCGCCCGCGGCTTCCAGCGCGCGGGCCGCCTCGTCGCGCCAAAGCTCGCCGCGGCGGCGAAAAAGCGCGGCTTTCTCGAGACGCGGCTCCTCACCGAGTGGGAGGCCATTGTCGGCCCGGACATCGCCGCTGCGACACGGCCCGTCAAGATGACCCGGCCGCGCACGGCCGCAGGCTCTGCCGCGCGCGGCGGCACCCTCACGGTGCAGGCCGACGGCGCCCGCGCGCCGGAGGTCCAGATGATGCTTCCGACGCTCAAGGCCCGGCTGAACGCCGCCCTAGGCTGGCCCGCCGTGGCGCAGGTCCGGCTGGTCCAGGCGTGGGGCTTCGCGGAGGCCGCAGCGCCTTGCGGCGGTCCGCCCGAACCCGCCGCCCCGCAGCCCGACCCCGCCCGGCTCGCACCCCTCGTAGGGGACGTCTCAAGCATTGGTGATGCCGGATTGCGCACCGCGCTGGAGACTCTCGCGCGCAACGTGGTATCTCGCCGGTGACGCACAACGACAAGATCGGGACCGCGACGATGATCGAGACTTTCACCCGCCGCCAGATTCTCATCGCAGGGGGTGCCTTTGCCGGCCTCGCCACGCTTGGCCTGCCCGCTGCGGCCGAGACGCGGGAGATCGTCGAGATGACCCTCGGCGATCCCGACGCGCCGGTGACGGTGATCGAGTACGCCTCGCTGACCTGCCCGCATTGCGCCACCTTCCACCGCGAGGTGCTGCCGCGGCTGAAGGAGGAGTACATCGAGACCGGGCAGGTGCACTTCATCTCGCGCGAGGTCTTCTTCGACCGGCCCGGCCTCTGGGGCGCCATGCTCGCCCGTTGCGCCGGAGAGGATCGCTATTTCGGGATGCTCGACCTGCTATACGCGCAGCAGGCGACCTGGTCGCGGTCAGACGATCCGGCGACGGTCGTCGAGCATCTCTATTCGATCGGCCGCCAGGCGGGGATGACGCGCGAGACCATGGACGCCTGCCTGCAGGACGCCGACTTCGCCCAGGCCCTCGTCGCCTGGTACCAGGAGAACGCGACCGAGCACGGCATCCAGTCGACACCGTCCTTCGTGATCAACGGCGAGCGCACCGGCAACCTGCCCTGGGCCGAATTCCGCGCCCGGATCGAGGCCGAGCTCGCGAGCTAGCCTGCCTCCGCCGGCGGCAGCAGCGGCGCCACCGCCGCATCGAACGGCCCCCAGTCGTCGATCGCCATCCGCACCGGCAGGACGAGCACCTGCCGGCGGAAGTCGTCCGGCAGGCGTACTGCGTCCTTCTCGGTGGTGACGAGCTGTGCCCCGAGGCTGCGTGCCTCCGTGGCCAGCCGCTCCAGGATCGTGCGCCCGTAGGGCTCGTGGTCGCCGAAGCTGCGGGTCTGCACCACCTCGGCCCCGAGGCCGCGCAGGGTGGCGAAGGCCTTCTCCGGCCGTCCGATCCCGGCGAAGGCGAGCACGCGGAGGCCCTGCCAGGGCATGCCCGTGGCAAGCGGCACGATCCGCCCGGTCATCATCGGCAGGCGTCCGAGCGCGGGGTGCTCGGCGACGAGCCGGCCCGGCGTCTCGCCGACGAGCAGAACGAGATCCGCCCGCGCGAGGCCGTCGGCCACGGGTTCGCGCAGCGGCCCGGCCGGGACCACGCGGCCATTGCCGAAGCCCTGTTCGGCATCGACCACGACGACAGAGACGTCCTTCGCGAGCCCGGGATTCTGGAAGCCGTCGTCGAGGACGACGACCTCGGCGCCAGCCTCGACGGCCTGGTGCGCCGCCGCGGCCCGGTCGCGCCCGACCCAGACCGGCGCCCAGCCCGCCATGAGCAGCGCTTCGTCGCCGACCTCGTCGGCTCCGTGGCGTCCCGGCTCCACCCTGACCGGTCCGACGAGCCGGCCGCCATAGCCGCGCGTGACCACGGCGACGGCGAGGCGGCGCGCCGCGAGCCGTTCCACGATGGCGATGACAGCGGGCGTCTTGCCGGTGCCGCCGACGGTGAGGTTGCCGACGCAGATCACCGGCCGCTCCGCCT
>SKOX01000495.1 GCA_007119835.1 Paracoccaceae bacterium | reverse complement strand
GCGGCGACACGGTGCCAGCGCCGCTCACGCGGCGACACGGTGCCAGCGCCGCTCACGCGGCGACACGGTGCCAGCGCCGCTCACGCGGCGACACGGCGCTGCCGCGCGATCAGCCAGATGCCGAGCAGGATGAGCGGCACGCTCAGGACCTGGCCCATGGTGAAGCCCCAGGACTGGATCCCCTCGCCGAAGCGGATCACCAGGCCCCAGGGATTCTCCGGGCTCACGAACTGCGGGTCGCCCTGACGGAAGAACTCGACGAAGAACCGCGCGCCGCCGAGCGTGAGCATCGCGAGCCCGATCATCTGCCCCGGCTGCCTGAGCCAGCCCCAGCGGGTCGCGGCCCAGAGCAGGAGGCCAAAGGCGAAGAGCCCCTCGGCGAAGGCCTGGTAGAGCTGGCTCGGGTGCCGCGCGCAGACGCCGACCCAGCCCTCGGGGCAGGTCTGCGCCTGGGGTCCGGGGAAGATCACGCCCCACGGCATCGTCGTCGGCCGCCCCCAGAGCTCGGCGTTCACGAAGTTCGCGAGCCGCCCGAAGAACAGGCCGATCGGCGCCGCGACCGCGACCGCGTCGCCGAGGCGGATCACCGGCACCTTGTTCGCCCAGGCAAATCCCGCCGTCGCCGCGGCGACGCCGATGACGCCGCCGTGGAAGGACATCCCGCCGCGCCAGATCGCGAGGATCTCCGCGGGGTTCTCGGCGTAGTAGGCCGGCTGATAGAACAGCGTGTAGCCGAGCCGGCCGCCCAAGATCACGCCGATCACCATCCAGGTCAGCAGGTCGTCGGTCTTGACCGGCGCCATCGGCGACCGCCCGCCCCAGAGATCGTCGCGCCGGCAGAGCCACTTGACGACCTGCCAGCCAAGCACGAGCCCGGCGATGTAGGCGAGCGCGTACCAGCGCAGCGAGAACTCCACCCCGAAGACCTCGAAGCGGAAGAGCACCGGATCGATGTCCGGGAAGGGGATGGCGAAGGCGGCGAGGAGCATCGGGGACCCGGGCGGCGGCGGAGCCCCCTCTCTCCCCGGCCCGCCGCCGCGTGTCAACCGGCCCGCGGCCTTGGCAAGGTTCCGCCAGAGCCATATATCCCGCGTCAGCCAGGGGCCGGCGGACGGCCCTGCCGGGGTGCCCCGAGGCGCCCGTAGACGACCCGGAGGGCCCGCCGATGCAGACGCGCAACAAGCTTCTCGACGACTTCTCGCAGCTGATGACGAACGCGATGGGCGTCGCCCAGGGCGCCCGCACCGAGGCCGAGACCGCGATGCGGGGCATGCTCGACCGCTTCCTCGCCGACCAGAACCTGGTCACGCGCGAGGAATTCGACGCCGCCCGCGCCATGGCGCAGAAGGCGCGCGAGGAAAACGCGACGCTCCGCGCCGAGATGGCCGCCCTGACCGCCCGCGTCTCCGCGCTAGAGGCCGCCGGGCGCAAGCCGCGCAAGGCCGAGGACTGAGCCGTGCCGTGCGGCCAGGCGCGCGCTGCCCGCGGCGCCCGGCCGCGGCGCGATCACGGGAACGCGCGAAACCGTCACAAATTTCTACTTTACAGACTCAGCTGGCTGAACCACCATATCTTGTAGGTCAGCCGGGCTAGCCTGCTGACCTGTTGTTAACCAACCGGCTCCGCGCGGGGCCTCGGCCCCGCCGGTGGCTAGGGAAGCCAGAGGCACCGGGCATGGGCATTGTCGAGCGCGACTTCAACACCGACGACCTCCACCCCATCGACATCGTCGAGACGCTTGCCGAGGAGCGGTCGTGGGACTTCGACCGCATCGCCGAAGACCAGATCGCCATGGCGATCGAAGGCGCGTGGCGCACCTACTCGGTGACGCTCGCCTGGTCGCCCGCCGACGAGAGCCTGCGCCTCGTCTGCGCCTTCGAGATATCGCCGCCCGCCCGCCGGCTCTCGGCGGTCTACAAGGCGATGGCGCTCGCCAACGACCGCTGCTGGTCCGGCGCCTTCGTGCTCTGGCCCGACCAGAAGCTCATGGTCTACCGCTACGCGCTGAACTGCGCCGGCGGGGCAGGCGCGGGCTCGGGGCAGATCACCGACATGGTGCGCGCCGCCGTCGCCGCCTGCGAGCGGTTCTATCCCGCCTTCCAGCTCGTCGCCTGGGGCGGCGAGAAGCCCGAGGCCGCGCTCGGGATCGCCATGACCGAGGCCTACGGCCGCGCCTGACGCCCGGTGCCGCGGAGGGCGCTGCGGCGTCAGTCGCCCTCCGCCGCGATCGCATTCTCGATGCGTTCGGCCCGCCCCGAGCGGTCGACGAGGACGACGTCGATGCGCATGTCGCGCGGCTCCGGCGCGTGCGCGGCGCACCAGCGGTGGATCGCGGCGATCAGCCGGCGGCTCTGGGCGGGGCTGACGGCGGCGGCCGCCGCCGCGGTGGCGGCACGGGCCTTGACCTCGACGAAGACGAGGGCGCCGTCCTGCTCGATGACGAGATCGATCTCCCCCTCCGGGCAGCGCCAGCGCCGGGCAAGGACGCGCCCGCCCTCGGCGGCGTAGAGGCGCTCGGCGATCTCCTCCGCGGCGCGACCCGAGAAGGTCGCGGTCCGGCCCGCCTTCATCGCGCGGCCTGGCCTCATCGCCCGGCGAGCTCGAGCGCGCGGGCATAGACCTCGCGCCGCGGCAGGTCGAGGTCGCGGGCGACCGCG
>SKOX01000481.1 GCA_007119835.1 Paracoccaceae bacterium | reverse complement strand
TCGGGCCGCGCGCGAAATCCACTCCGGACGCGGCCCGAGACCCGGCCGCGACGCCTCCGACCGCCGCACCGCCGCCGCCCACGGACGCGCGGGAACCGGCATGAAGCGTCCCGCGATCCGGCTTTCCGACACCGCCATGGAGGGTGCGCGATGACCTGGTCCCTCGTCTACGACCGCTACCTCCCCGAGCGCGAGGGCACCCATGAGGCGCTCTGCACGCTGGGCAACGGCTACTTCTGCGTCCGCGGCGCCGCGCCGGACTGCGCCGACGACGGCACCCACTACCCCGGCACCTACGTCGGCGGCCTCTACAACCGCCGCACCTCGACGGTCGCCGGCCGCGAGATCGAGAACGAGGACCTCGTCAACCTGCCGAACTGGCTGGTGCTGACCGCGCGGATCGACGGCGGCCCGTGGTTCCGCCTCGACGACATGGAGATCCTCGACTACCGCCAGGAGCTCGAGATGAAGACCGGCGTCCTCCACCGCCGGATCAGGCTCCGCGACGGCGAGGGCCGGGTCACCGCCTGGCGCGAGCGGCGCATCGTCAGCATGGCCGACAAGCACCTCGCCGCCATCGCCCTCGAGCTCGAGGCCGAGAACTGGTCGGGCCGGCTCGAGATCCACTCCGCGATCGACGGACGGGTGATCAACAACAACGTCGCCCGCTACCGCAGCCTCGAGCAGCGCCACCTCGTCCCGCAGGGGACCGGGACCATCGGCGACGACGTCATCTTCCTGCGCACCCGCACCAGCCAGTCGCGCGTCGACGCCGTCCAGGCCGTCCGCACCCGGCTCTACCGCAACGGCGACCCGCTTGCGCCCGCGCGCGAGACGACGGCGCGCGAGGACTGGATCAACCAGGACCTCGCGCTCGACCTGGCCGAAGGCGCCACGGTCACCGTCGAGAAGGTCATGGCCCTCTACACCTCGACGTCCTTCGCGATCTCCGAGCCGGCCCTCGCCGCGACCGAGGCCGTCGCAGCCGCCCGCCGGTTCGATTCGCTCCTCGCCGACCACGCCGCCGCCTGGGCCGAGCTCTGGGGCGACTTCGACATGACGCTGGCGATGCGCCCGCTCGGCGGCGCCGAGATGAAGCTCAGGCTCCACGTCTTCCACCTGCTCCAGACGGTCTCGGAGAACTCGATCGACGCCGACATCGGCGTGCCGGCGCGCGGCTGGCACGGCGAGGCCTACCGTGGCCACATCTTCTGGGACGAGCTGTTCATCCTGCCGTTCCTGAACTTCCGCCGGCCGCTGATCACCCGGTCGCTGCTCAAGTACCGCTACCGCCGCCTCGGGGCGGCGCGGCGGCTCGCCGAGGCCGAGGGCTTCCGCGGCGCGCTCTACCCTTGGCAGTCGGGCTCGGACGGCCGCGAGGAGACCCAGGTCGTCCACCTCAATCCGGCGTCGGGCGAGTGGATCCCCGACAATTCCCACCGCCAGCGCCACGTCAACGCCGCGATCGCCCACAACATCTGGCGCTACTTCGAGGTCACCGGCGACGGCGAGTTCATGCGCAACTTCGGCGCCGAGATGTATCTCGAGATCGCCAAGTTCTGGGCGAGCATCGTCGAGGAGCGCCCCGACGGCCGCTACGGCATCCGCGAGGTGATGGGACCCGACGAGTTCACGACCGGCTACCCCGGCGTCCCTCCGGAGGAGGAGCGCGGCATCGACAACAACGCCTACACCAACGTCATGGCCTCGCTCATCCTGCACCAGGCCGAGGACGTGGCCGACATCCTGACGCCGCGCTGCCGCCGGGCGCTGTTCGCCCGGATCGGCATCACCGAGGACGACATCGAGCGGTGGGACGCGATCAGCCGGCGGATCTTCGTGCCCTTCCACGACGACGGCATCATCAGCCAGTTCGAGGGCTTCGAGAAGCTCGAGGAATTCGACTGGCAAGGCTATCGCGAACGCCACGGCGACATCCACCGGCTCGACCGCATCCTCGGCGCCGAGGGCAGGAACCCGAACGACTTCAAGGTGTCGAAGCAGGCCGACGTCCTGATGCTGTTCTTCCTGTTCACGCGCGAGGAGCTCGAGCAGATCTTCGAGCGCCTCGGCTACGGCTTCGATCCGTCGTGGATCCCGAAGAACATCGACTACTACATCGCGCGGACCTCGCACGGCTCGACGCTGAGCCACGTCGTGCATTCCTGGGTGCTGGCGCGCTCCGACCGGCCGATGGCCTGGGACCTCCTGCAGAACGCGCTCGACGCCGATGTCGGCGACATCCAGGGCGGCACGACGCGCGAGGGCATCCATCTCGGCGCCATGGCGAGCACGGTGGACCTGTTCCAGCGCTGCCTGATCGGGCTCGAGGTCCGCGGCGGCATCCTGCACGTCAACCCGGTCCTGCCCGAGGGCGTGGACGCGCTGACCGTGCGGGTCCGCTGCCGCAGCCACAGCCTCAGCCTCGCCCTGACCCGCGATGCGATGGACATCACGAGCGAGCCCGGCGCCGCGCCACCGCTCACGGTCGGCTATCGCGGCCATTTCCGGGAACTCGGCGCCGGCGGCAAGGTGCACATCCGGCTCGTCAAGCCGAACTCGGCCGCTGCCGGTCCCGCCACGGCGCGCGCTGTGTCGTAGCCGACGACGGTCCCCCGGCGGCGCGGGCCGTGCCGAAGCCGCCGCCGCTCCCGCCG
>SKOX01000207.1 GCA_007119835.1 Paracoccaceae bacterium | reverse complement strand
CCTTCGCGCGCGCTCGTCGACGCACTGCCCACGCCGCTGCTGGCGATATCCTCGGCCGGGCGCGTCGTCCACGCCAACCCCGCCGCGCGCGCGGCCTTCCCGCGCCTCGTGCCGGGGGGGCATTATGCCGGCCTGATCCGCGCGCCGGAATTCGTCGCGGCCGTGGAGGCCGCACTCGGCGGCGGCGGCGGGCGGACCATGGCCTTCGCCGCCGCGCCGGGGCGCGAGCGGATCTTCGAGGCCCGCCTGTCGCCCCTGCCCCAGGACGGCGGCTTCGGCGGCGAGGCGCGGCTCATCGTCCAGATCGAGGACCGCACCGAGGCCCGCCGCGCCGAGCAGCTGCGCTCGGACTTCATCGCCAACGCGAGCCACGAGCTGCGCACGCCGCTTGCCTCGATCATCGGCTTCATCGAGACGCTGCAGCATCACGCCCGCGACGATCCCGCGGCGCGCGAGCGCTTCCTGGGCATCATGGAGCGCGAGGCCGGCCGGATGAAGCGCCTCGTCGACGACCTCATGTCGCTTTCGCGCATCGAGCTGACCGAGCACGTCCGTCCGCGCGCGCCCTGCGCCATCACCGACATCGCCGGCGAGGCCGCGACCGCGCTGCTGCCGCTCGCCGAGAGCGAGGGCATCCGGCTCGAGATCACGCTGCCGGAGAAGAGCCCGGTCGTCCCCGGCGACCGCGACCAGCTCTACCAGGTGTTCTCGAACCTGGTCGACAACGCGATCAAGTATGCCGGGCCCGGCGCCACGATCCGGCTGTCCACCGCCGAGCCGTCCCGCGCCTTCCCCGGCCGGGTCGGCGTCTCGGTCGCCGACGACGGCCCCGGCATCCCGCGCGAGGACCTGCCGCGCCTGACCGAGCGCTTCTACCGCGCCAGCGCCGGCCAGAGCCGGACCCGCGGCGGCACCGGCCTGGGGCTCGCGATCGTCAAGCACATCCTCAACCGCCACGAGGGCCGGCTCGAGATCGTCTCGACCGTCGGCAAGGGCAGCACCTTCACCGCCTGGCTGCCCCTCGCGACGCCGCACGACCCGGCGCGCGCCGCCAATGCCGCCGCGTCGGCCGAATGAGCCGCCCGCGCAGGCCGCCCGTCGTGGAATGCGCGCCGCGCGGCTGTCACGCAAACGTCGCAAAACCGTCGCGAAGCCTTAGCACGCCGCGTATATGCGACGCTCAACGCCTGCCGCCTTAGCGGCGGGTCCGGATCCCCCGCCTGCGGGCATCGACGCAAGGAGCGGCCGCAATGGCCCACATCGTCTCCGCCTTCGACGAGGACCTCGTCGCGATCCAGGCCAAGCTCTCCGAGATGGGCGGGCTCGCCGAGGATGTGCTCGCGAACGCGCTGAAGTCGGTCCAGGGCCGCGACAGCGACCTCGCCCGGAGGGTGATCGACCGCGACCGCGCCATCGACGAGATGGAGCACAAGGTCGAGGAATGCGTCGTTCGCGTGATCGCGCTCCGCCAGCCGGTCGCCCAGGACCTGCGGGTGCTGATCGCGGCGCTGAAGATCGCCAACGTGCTCGAGCGGGTCGGCGACCTCGGCAAGAACATCGCCAAGCGCGCCATCCCGCTGTCGAGCGCCCAGCCGCTGAAGCTCACCAACTCCGTCGTCCGCATGGGCCGCGACACCCTCACCCAGCTCTCCGACGTGCTGAACGCCCATGCCACGCGCGACGTCGATCTCGCGGTGCAGATCTGGAACCGCGACGTCGAACTCGACGAGCTCTACAACACGATCTTCCGCGAGGTCGTCACCTACATGGTCGAGGACAGCCGCCTGATCAGCCAGGGCGCCCAGCTCATGTTCATCGCCAAGAACCTGGAGCGGATCGGCGACCACACCACCCAGATCGCCGAGATGATCTACTACACCGTCACCGGCGACAGCCTCGGCGACGACCGGCCGAAGGGCGAGCCGCTCGGGCTCGCGCTGCAGGGCTGAGCCATGGGCGCCAGGATCCTGGTGGTCGAGGACGAGGAGGCGATCAGCCAGCTGCTCGCCTACAACCTCGAGCGCGAGGGCTTCCGCGTCGACATCGCCCGCGACGGCGAGGAGGGGCTGGTCGCCGTCGCCGAGACCCGGCCCGACCTTCTGCTGCTCGACTGGATGCTGCCGAAGGTCTCCGGCGTCGAGCTCTGCCGCCAGCTGCGGGCGCGCGGCGAGACCCGCGAGATCCCGATCATCATGCTTACCGCCCGCGGCGAGGAGGAGGACCGGATCCGCGGCCTCGACATCGGCGCCGACGACTACGTCACCAAGCCCTTCTCGATGTCGGAGCTCGTCGCCCGGATCCGCGCCGTCCTGCGCCGCACCGCGCCGGCGCTCGCCGGCGACGTCGCGACCTTCGCCGACATCGTGCTCGACCGCCAGGCCTGCCGCGTTCGCCGGGGCAAGCGCGACGTCCATCTCGGGCCGACCGAGTTCCGCCTGCTCGACGTGCTGATGCAGCGGCCCGGCCGGGTGTTCTCGCGCGAGCAGCTCCTCGACCGGGTCTGGGGCCACGACGTCTACGTCGAGGTCCGCACCGTGGACGTCCATATCGGCCGCCTGCGCAAGGCGCTGAACACGGCCGGCGACCGCGACCCGATCCGCACCGTCCGCTCGTCCGGCTACGCCCTCGACGAGACCTACCCGGACTGACGATCGGGGCCTGCGGCCT
>SKOX01000015.1 GCA_007119835.1 Paracoccaceae bacterium | reverse complement strand
GGCGGCCTCGGCGAACGCGTCCCGCCCCGTGGCCTGGCGCATGCCGCGGAGCCAGGCGGCGTGCCGGCGGAGGACATGGTTTGCGTCGATGCCCTCGATGACGAGGCACGGGCGCAGGGCGCGCTCGATCCCGGTCTCCCGCGCCGTGCGCGGGCCGTCGGGTCGATGCGCCGCCCCGTCTGCGTCCCCGGCTGCGTCCCCGTCTGCGTCGGGCCGGATGTCGTGCGGCACCATCGCGTCGCGATCGACACCGTCGTCGGCCGAGGCGAGCGCCTGCATCACGAGCGCGATGGCGAGCGCCGCCGGCTCGGAGTCGCGGAAGCGGTTCTGCCAGCTCCAGGCCGCCGTCGCCTCGACCACGTCGAAGCCCTCCACGGTCGCACGCACGACCTCGAGCCGCGGCGCGGCCGCCGCGTCCTCGGCGAGGCGGACGGTCAGGGAGAAGGACGACAGGCCCGTGCCGAGGACCATTGCCGCAAGCCGGTCGACGGCGGGGCGCGCCGCCTCCGCAAGACGCGCCGCGCGGCGGTTCCGGCCGGTCGGCTCCGCGTTCGAGCCCGTGCCGGGCGTCGATCCGGGCTCCGGCGTGACGTCGACGCAGGTCGCGGTGGCGTCCCCGCTCCCGTCCGGCGCGTCCGACCGACCATAGAAGGCCGCGACGAGCGGACCGCCGGCCCGCGTCGCAGCCCGGCTGGCGGCAAGCGTGACGAAGGGCGCGGCCCGGTCCTCGCCCACGATCCGCGCCTCGGCACGAAGCACCGGCGCGAGCGCCGCAATAATCCCCTGGATTTCGGCGGCCTGTCCCATCGTCCCTCCACGCGTTTTCGCGCGGCGCACATGCCGTCATCTGCCCCGGAATTCAAGATGCGGCGCCCGAAAACCATTACGAAATTCCCGTGACGCCTTTCGACTTCCACGCGACTTCATTGACGCCGCCCGCGGAAGTCCGACATACTGGCGCGGTTGCGCAAGATCTGGATCACCCGGTGCCCGCGCCTTGAGCAGCCGGGCTTCACTGCCTAATCCCGAACCTGCCGGCGCCTGCGGGAAGCGCTGCCCGCGCGAGCCTTGACCCGGGGGCCTCGGGCCCGTATCTGCCTATCAACTCCCGGAGAAGCCCGTCTCCTCCGGTCCTGATTCGCCAGGATCGCCGTCGGTCAGCGCGTCGCGCCCACCGGCGCTTTTCCGGTATGGCGCGCCCCGGCGGCGCGCTCCTGCTTGCGGCCCGGGACGAAGGTGCCGGCCGCGAATTGAAAAGGGGGCCCGTGCCCATGTTCGAGAACCTTTCCGACCGCCTCTCCGGCGTCTTCGGCCGGCTGACGAAGCAGGGCGCGCTGACCGACGAGGACATCTCGAACGCGCTTCGCGAGGTCCGCGTGGCCCTGCTCGAGGCCGACGTCTCCCTGCCGGTCGCGCGCGACTTCATCAAGCGCGTCGGCGAGCAGGCCAAGGGCCAGGCCGTCACCCGCTCGGTCACGCCGGGCCAGCAGGTCGTCAAGATCGTCCACGACGAGCTGATCCGGGTTCTCGCCGGCGACGACAAGGACCCCACAGCGCTCAGGATCGACAACCCGCCGGCGCCGATCCTGATGGTCGGCCTCCAGGGCTCGGGCAAGACGACCACCACCGCCAAGCTCGCCAAGCGCCTCAAGGAGCGCGAGGGCAAGCGCGTGCTGATGGCCTCGCTCGACACCCGCCGGCCGGCGGCGATGGAGCAGCTCGCCGTCCTCGGCACCCAGGTCGGCGTCGACACGCTGCCGATCGTCCCCGGCCAGGACCCGGTCGCGATCGCCAAGCGCGCGAAGCAGCAGGCGACGCTCGGGGGCTACGACGTCGTCATGCTCGACACCGCCGGCCGGCTGTCGATCGACGACGAGCTGATGCAGGAGGTCGAGTCGGTCCGCGACGCGACCAAGCCGCGCGAGACGCTGCTCGTCGTCGACGGCCTCACCGGCCAGGACGCGGTCAACACCGCGGAGAATTTCGACGGCCGCATCGGCCTTTCGGGCGTGATCCTCACCCGGATGGACGGCGACGGCCGCGGCGGTGCGGCGCTGTCGATGCGCGCGGTCACCGGCAAGCCGATCAAGTTCGTCGGCACAGGCGAGCGCGCGGACGCTCTCGAGGCCTTCCACCCCGACCGCATCGCCGGCCGCATCCTCGGCATGGGCGACATCGTGGCGCTGGTCGAGAAGGCGCAGGAAACGGCCGACAAGGAAGCCGCCGAGCGCATGATGAAGCGCTTCCAGAAGGGTCAGTTCAACATGAACGACCTGAAGGCGCAGCTCGAGCAGATGACCAAGATGGGCGGCATGCAGTCGATCATGGGGCTGATGCCCGGCATGGGCAAGCTGTCGAAGCAGATGGACGCCGCCGGCTTCGACGACAAGGTGGTCCGCCGCCAGGTCGCGCTCATCGACTCCATGACCAAGCAGGAGCGGCGCAAGCCCGACCTCCTCCAGGCGTCGCGCAAGAAGCGCATCGCGGCGGGCGCCGGCCTCGAGGTGCAGGAGCTGAACCGGCTGCTGAAGATGCACCGCCAGATGGCCGACATGATGAAGAAGATGGGCGGCATGGGCAAGAAGGGCCTGCTGCGCGGCGGCCTCGCGGCGATGCTCGGCGGCAAGGGCATGCCGGGCGGCGCGGCTCCGGGCGGCCTGCCGGGCCTCGGCGGC
>SKOX01000497.1 GCA_007119835.1 Paracoccaceae bacterium | reverse complement strand
CCTGCCAGCCGTCCAGCGCACCTCGGTCGGGTCGACGGAAAAGCGATAGCGTCAGCCCGGCCGGTCGATGCCGTTCAGCTTGGCGACGACATCGACCAGCAGCGGCAGGTAATCGTCGCCGTGGCCGGTGGCCTCCGCGATCGACAGGCCGTTCTTGACGCTCGCCGCCATGGAGGACGCAATGCCGCTCTCGGTGGCGACCGACAGAAGGTAGCGCATGTCCTTGTGCGCGTTGCGGAGCGCGAACTTGTGCGCCTCCCGGTCGCCGTGGACCGCATAGCGCATGAAGGTCTGGTAGAATCCGCAGTCCATGCGTCCGCCGGAGATCACGCTGTCGAAGGTCGCAGCGTCGATGCCGTTCCTCGCGCCGATCGCCAGAGCCTCGGCATAGAGCGAGGCATAGCCGAGCGAGACGAAATTGTTGAGGAGCTTCATCGTGTGGCCGGCGCCGACACCGCCGACGCGGACGATCCGGCCGGCGAAGCACTCGAGCACGGGGCGGACGCGCTCGGCCTCGACCTCGCCCGCGCCCAGCATGACGTCGAGCGTTCCCTCCCATGCCTCCTTGGGCGTCCGCGACAGCGGCGCGTCGACCAGGGCGGCGCCCTTCTCGGTGCAGGCGGCGGCCAGGAGCCGTGTCGAGACGGGGTTCGAGGTCGAGCAGTCGACGAAGATCCGCCCGGCGCAGTCCACCGCCAGCGCCCTGGCGATGAAGCCCTCGACCTCGGGGCTCCCGGGCAGGCACAGAACCACGATCTCCGACGCGGCCACGAGGCCCTCGGCGTCCGTCGCCTCCTCGGCGCCACGGCCCACAAGGTCGTCGACGGGCTTGCGGTTCCGGTGGCCGAGCACCGTGAGCGGGAAGCCCTTCTCCACGATGTTCTTCGCCATGCCGTGGCCCATGAGCCCGGCCCCAGCGAATCCGACCTTCGGCTTCCCGGCCATCGCAGTCTCCTCCCTTGCTGTCGCGGCGGGGGCAGTCTCGCTCTCGCCGCGTCGCGCCGCAAGCCATGGCGGTCGGGCGAGGACCCGCGCTCAGTCCGGACGGATCACTCCCTTCCGGAGGATGATGTTGCCGTAGAGCCGGCTCTCGCCCGTCGCCACCATGGCAAAGGCGCCCGCGGCCGCCTCGTAGAAGTCGAAGCGCTCGAGCCGCATGAGCCGCTGCTCCGGCTCGTATCTTTGGACGCAGGCCTCGAACTCGGTCATGATCGGCTCCGTCCGACCGGGATCGCCGACCACCGCCATGATCACCGCGGCGTCGTCCACGAAGTCATCGAGCGGCATGACCTCGAGCACCGCCGCGAGGACGTCCGTCGCCGGGTGCCCGTCCAGCCGGACGAGGCGCGGCCCGGCGCTCGCCGCGGGGTAGTTCGCATCGACGATCGCCAGGCGGTCGCCGTGGCCCATCGACCTGAGCGCGTGGAGGAGATCCGGAGAGAGCAGCGGCGGAATGTTCTTGAGCATGGCAATCTCCGGGAAGGTGTCAGAACCTGTAGAGCCGCCCGGCATTGCCGACGAAAAGCTGGCGGCGCTCCGCCTCGCTCGCGCCTGCGACCGCCCGGTCGACGCATTCCACCCAGCGCCGATAGCCCGTGGCGAGCGTCGAGACCGGCCAGTCCCCGCCGAAGAGCACCCGCTCGAAGCCGAAGACCTCGATCGCACGGTCGATGTACGGGACGAGTTCCTCCTCCCGCCACGTCGCATGGTCGGCTTCCGTCGCGAGGCCGGAGATCTTGCAGGCGACGTTGGGGTGCTGCGCGAGTGCCGCGACATCGCGGCTCCAGCTCTCGAAGCCGCCGCCGCGGACATCCGGCTTTCCGAGATGGTCGAGCACGAACTGCACCTTCGGGCAGCGCGCGACGAGTTCCGTCGCATCCGGAAGTTGCTCGGCATAGATGCAGATGTCGAAGACGAGCCCGGTGCCCGCCAGGCCCTGGACGCCGGACACGAACTCCGGGCGCAGCGCCCAGCCGGGCTCGTTGCGATGCCCCTGGATCAGGTGCCGGATGCCCCGGACGAGCGGGATCTCGCGAAGCGCCTCGAGATCGCGGGCGGTTTCGGCCCCGCGGTCCATCGGCAGGTGCGCCACGATGGCCCCGATGCGGGGCTCGTTCCGCGCCAGGGCCGCGATGAACCGCGCCTCCGCGACATGCGCTCCGGGAGCGGCGTCGACCTCCACGAAAACGGCCGCCTCGACCTCGAGGCCCTCCCGCGCCGCATCGAATTCCCGCACCAGGTGCGGACGGTCGAGCGCAGGCACCTCCTTCATCCAGGGAAATGACAGCACGGCCGGGTCGTAAAGGTGAAGGTGGCCATCGACGATGGGAAAGTCCGGCATGTTCCCTCCTGTCCTGGGCCGCCCTCTTTGCAAGGCGCCTGCTTTGCATGACAGGCTACGCTGAGACGGGGCCGCAAGGAAGCGTCAACGTCTCGAGGGCACGCGCTCGCGGTGGCGGAAGCTGTTGCGAAACCCGTTGCCGATCCTTCGGGACGCTTCCGTGGAGCTGTTGACACGCCTGTCTTGCCATGGGGAAGTGCGCCGGCAAAGCCAAGGAGGCACCATGACGTTCGCAATCTATCCGAGCCTAGAAGGCAAGACCGTCTTCGTCACCGGCGGTGCCTCCGGCATCGGTGCGGACATCGTGCGCGCCTTCGCGGCCCAGGGCGCCAGGGTCGGCTTCGTCGACATCGACGAGGCGGCCGCCACCGCCCTGACCGATGAACTGGCTTCGGCGGCCGTGCACTTCGCGCGGTGCGACCTGCGGGACATTCCGGCGCTGCGGGCGACCTTCGCCGACATGGAGGCCGCGCTGGGGCCCGCGCATGTCCTCGTCAACAATGCGGCGCGCGACGATCGGCACCCGTGGGAGGAGGTGAGCCCGGACTATTACGACGAGCGGATCGCGGCCAACCTGCGGCACATGTTCTTCGCGATCCAGGCGGTCGCGCCGGGCATGATCGCCGCCGGTGGCGGCTCCATCATCAACATGGGGTCGAACTCGTGGTGGGAGGCGACCGGCGGCATGCCGGTCTACACCTCCGCGAAGGCGGCGGTGCACGGCATGACCCGCTCCTTCGCCCGCGACCTCGGCCGGCACCGCATCCGGGTGAACACGGTCGTGCCGGGCTGGGTCATGACCGAGCGCCAGAAGGCGCTCTGGGTGACGCCCGAGGCGCTGGAGCGGCATCGGCAGCGACAGTGCCTCCCCGACCTCGTCGAGCCGGTCCACGTCGCGCGGATGGTGCTGTTCCTCGCCTCCGACGATGCGGCGATGTGCACCGCCAACAACTACATGGTCGAGGCCGGCTCGATCTAGGGGCAGATCGCCCGGGTCCGGGCCGCCGGCCGAGGGCGCCTCGGCCGGCGCGGCGGGCGGTTTCGGGACAGAGGGTTTCCGGCTCACCGCCCATGCGTCATGGGACGATGGACCAGAAACCCTCCATTGCTCATCAACCCGAAGCGCTCCCGCGCGTGCCGACGCCGGTCAGCGGGCGCGGCGCGTGCGCGGCTTCAGGATTCCAGGCAGTCCTCCGCGTTCTCCTGGGTGCAGACGTCGAGGCCGGTGAAGATCGGGTCGTCGACCTCCTCGCCGTCGACGATGTCCTTGAGCACGAACATCGAGCGGTAGCCCATCTCGAACGGCCGCTGGCCGACCTGCCCGTTGGAGAGCCCGTCCTGGAGCTGCTCCATCTGCATCGGCAGCGTGTCGGCGACCAGGATCGAGAGGTCGCCCGCCTCGAGGCGGTCGCGATAGGGCCCCACCGCCTGGCGGTAGGCGCCGTCGAGCCATTGCGTGAAGGCGCCGGTCGAGATGAAGGCGGTCAGATCCGGCTCGCTGGCGAGGATGTCGGTCATGCCCTGGACGGCGCGCGTGCCGTCGTCGTCGGTGATGTGCGGGCAGGCGGCGATCTCGGTCCAGCCGCCCTCGCCGGTCAGCCGGTCGCCCGGCGGGTCGCCGCGCTCCTCGCCGGCCAGCGTCTCGCGGATGCCGAGGATGCGCTCGTTGTGGTTCGCCGCCGCCGCGCCGCCCGTCTGGATGCAGAGGCTGCCGCCGTCGGGATGCCGCTCCTGGGCGAGCTTCGCGAGCTCGACGCCAATGTCGTAGTTGTGGGTGCCGATATAGGTTTCGCGCAGGTTCTGGTCCTCCTCGAGGAAGTCGGAGTCCCAGGTGATGACCGGGATGCCGGCTTCCTCGGCCGCCCGCACGGCGCGGGCCATCGCCGGCGCGTTCGACGGCGAGACGGCGATGCCGTCGACGCCCTGGGTGATCAGGTCCTGCACGATCTGGATCTGCTCGAGCTCGGTATGCTCGCCCGGGCCGATATAGACGCACTCGACGCCGTCGAGCTCGTCCTGGGCGCGGTGGCACCCGTCGCGGGCGAGGTCGAAGAACGGGTTGTTCATCGCCTTGGGCACCAGCGCGAAGCGCAGGTCGTCGGCCTGCGCCAGCCCTGGCAGGGCAATGGCGATCGCCGCCGCAGACATCATCAGATATTTCATGTCGTCCTCCCTTGTGGTGAACGGGCGCCTCTTTACGTCCGCCCGCGGTTGCGGATCTGCTCCAGAAACACAGCCAGGATCAGGAACAGACCAACAAAGAATTGCTGCCAGAGCGCGCCGATCCCGGCGAGCAGCAGCGAATTGCGGATGAGCTCCATCAGCAGCGCGCCGATCGGGCCGCCGAGCGCGAAGGCGACCCCGCCCATCAGGTTGGCGCCGCCGATCACCGCCGCGGCGATCACGTTGAGCTCGTAGGCCATGCCGAGCGCGTTGGTGACCGAGCCGAACCAGCCGACCATCATGAAGGCGGCGAGCCCGGCGCAGAGCGAGTTGACGACATAGACCGAGACGATGACCCGTTCGACCGGGATGCCGGCGAGACGCGCCGCCTGGACGTTGCCGCCGACCGCGAAGACCCAGCGTCCCCAGGTCGAATAGTTGAAGGCCCACCAGAAGACGGCGGTCAGCACGATCAGCACCCAGACCGGGTTGGGAACGCCCAGCATGCTGCCGCCGCCGATCCAGAGATAGAGCTCCTGGTCGGGACCGAACCTGTGGACCATGCGGTTGTCGGAAATCACCATGGCGAGCGAGCGCGCGATCGCAAGCATGCCCAGGGTCACCACGAAGGGCGCCATCCGGAAGTAGGCGATCAGCACGCCGTTGGTCAGCCCGACGAGGAGCGCCACGCCCATGCCGGCGAAGAATCCGAACAGGAGGGAATTGCCCGCCTGCATCACCAGGCCGACGACGATGCCCGTCAGCCCCATCAGCGAGCCCACGGAAAGGTCGATGCCGGCGGTGCAGATCACCGCCGTCATGCCGAGCGCCATGATGCCGAAGAAGGCGAAGTTGCGCGCGATGTTGTAGATGTTGCGCTCGCTCAGGAACACGCCCGAGACCTGGCTCATGATCACACCGAGGATCAGGATCGCGATGAAGATCCAGAAGGGCTGGGTCCGCGTGAGCGATTGCAGCCAGGTCATCTCGCGCCGCGCGGCGATGGTGTCGTCGATGCGGGCGTGCTCGCTCTGGGTCTCGGTGCTCATGCGCGTTCTATGGCTCCCGTGATCAGGCCGGTGACTTCCTCGGGACTGGTGTCCCCGATCGGCTTGTCGGCGACCTTGCTGCCGCGTCGGAGCACGGCCACGCGATCGCAGACCTCGAAGACGTCCGGCATGCGGTGGGAGACGAGGATCACCGCGTGGTCCGTCTCCTTGAGCCGGTGGATGAGGTCGAGCACCTCCTTGACCTGCCGCACCGAGATCGCCGCGGTCGGCTCGTCCATCAGCACGATCTTGGGGTCCGAGAGGCGGGTGCGCGCGATCGCCACCGCCTGACGCTGCCCGCCGGACATCTGGCGCACCAGGTCGCGCGGCCGGGTCTCCGACTTCAGCTCGGCGAAGAGCTCCCCCGAGCGGCGATACATGGAGCGGTGGTCGAGCCAGCGGATCGGGCCGAAGCGCTTCTTGATCTCGCGGCCGAGGAAGACGTTGGCGGCCGCGCTCAGGTTGTCGCAGAGCGCAAGGTCCTGGTAGACGATCTCGATCCCCTTCTCCCGCGCCTCCACCGGGCGGGTGAATCGGACCTCCTCGTCGTCGATCAGGATCGCGCCTTCGGTCGGCGGGAAGTTGCCCGCGATGATCTTCATCAGGGTCGACTTGCCGGCGCCGTTGTCGCCCATGAGGCCGATCGCCTCACCGCGGTCGAGCGTAAGGTCGACGTGGCCCAGCGCCTGGATGGCGCCGAAGCTCTTGGAAACCCCGCGGACATGCAGCACCGGCATGGCAGGCGTCCTTCCTCCCCCTGCGGCCGCCTCTCCGTGCGGCTTTTCACAACCTTAGTCGCGCCTTCTCGCTCCGATCAAGCACGATCCCGAGACTGCCTGCGCCCGGTCCCGCGGCATGGTCGGCCACGCCGTCGCCGCGCGCCTCCGGCCGCCGCCCGAAGCCGCTCCGAAGCGTGCGTCCGGCTGATCATGGCGCGCCTCGTCGTCGGCTTTGCACTTGATATTGACATCTTCGCCATTTTGCAACGCTTGTTGATAAGAGCGCAAGGGAGGCCGGGACGGGCGCCGGGCGTGTGGTGCGGATTGCGGTTCCCGTTCGGCGGCGCGCGGCGTATCCAGAGCCTCGGGGAGACGTCGCCCGGCCCGTGATCCCGGCTCGACGGAGAGGCCGCGCGCCGCGATGGCCGGAGAAAAGGAGAAAGCGCATGCTCGACAAGCGAACGCCCATCGGCCGGACCGGCCTCGCCGTGCCGCCGATCTGCTTCGGCACATCCGGCCTCGGCAACATGCCCGACACCTACGGCTACGAGGTCGGGGAGGAGCGCGCCCGCGCCACGATCCGCGCGATCCTCGCCCTGCCCGACGGCTTCCTCGACACCTCGCGCAACTACGGCTTCGGCCGCAGCGAGGCGCGGATCGGCGCGGTGGTGCGCGAGATGGGCGGCTGGCCCGAGGGTCGCATCCTCTCGACCAAGCTCGACCGGGACATGGAGACGGACCGCTTCGACGGCGACCGCGCCCGCCGCTCGCTCGAGGAGAGCCTGACCGCGCTGGGCGTCGACCGCATCGACATCCTGCACCTGCACGATCCCGAGCACGCCGCCGATCTCGACGAGGTCACGCGCAAGGGCGGCGCGCTCGACGCCCTGTTCCGGATGCGCGACGAGGGGCTGGCCCGCGCCGTCGGCCTCGCCGCCGGCCGGGTCGACGTCATGATGCCGATCCTGCGGGAGCGCGACTTCGACGCCCTGATCACGCACAACCGCTACACGCTGGTCAACCGCAACGCCGAGCCGATGATCGAGCTCGCCCGCGAGCGCGGCATCGCCGTGCTCAACGCCGCCCCCTATGCCGGCGGCGCCTTCGCCAAGGGCTCGGACAGCCACCGTCGCTACGTCTACCAAGAGGCGACCGACGCGATGCTGGAGCCCGTCCGGCGCGTCGAGGCGCTCTGCCGCCGCCACGACGTTCCCCCCGGGGCCGCCGCGCTGCAGTTCTCCATGCGCGATCCGCGGATCGCCGCGACCATCTGCGGCGTCAGCCGGCCGGAGCGGGTCGACGAAACCCTCCGCTGGGCCGCGTGGCCGATCCCCGACACCTTCTGGGAGGACGTCGGCAGCCTGCCCGTGGCGACCGACGATCCGGAGGCGACCCGCGTCTACAAGCCGGGCTGACGCCGCATGCGCAGCGCCCCCTGCCCTGCATGATCGCGACCATCGTCGTCCCGATGCCGGTCGCCCGTGCCGGCGCCTTCGAAGGAGCGGCCGAGCCTGCTTTACCGTTGAGGCACGCGCCGCGGACGAATACACCAGCAACGGGCGCGGCGGGCAGGCGGTTGGGCCGGCTGCGTCGAGGCGCCCCGATCCTCAGGCGAGGCATGTGATGACCACCACGACGGCAGCCGACAGCATCATCCTGCACCCCGACGACAACGTCGCCATCGCGCTCGACGACCTCGCCGCCGGCACCGGGCTTGCCGGGGGGCTTGCCGGGGGCGTCGGCCTCGCGGCGCCGGTGAAGCGGGGCCACAAGATCGCGCTCCGCCCGATCGCGAGCGGCAGCCCGGTCATCCGCTACGGCCAGATCATCGGCAGCGCCACCGAGGACATCGCCGCCGGCGCCCACGTCCACGTGCACAATCTCGGGATGAGCGAGCACAGCCGAGACTACGCCTTCGGCGCCGACGCGGTCGCGTTGCCCGCCATCGAGACCCCGCGCAGCTTCATGGGCTACCGCCGCTTCGACGGCCGCTTCGGCACCCGCAACTACGTCGGCGTGCTGACCTCGGTGAACTGCTCGGGGAGCGTCGCGCGCTTCATCGCCGAGGTCGCCGAGAAGCAGCCGTGGTTCCGCGCGCTCGAGAATGTCGACGGCATCGTGCCGATCGTCCACGGCACCGGCTGCGGCATCGGTGTCGAGGACGAGAGCTACGAGACCCTGTTCCGCACCATCTCGGGCTTCGCGCGGCACCCGAACTTCGGCGGCATCCTGCTCGTCGGCCTCGGCTGCGAGGTGATGCAGATCCCCGCGCTCGTCGGGCCGCGCCGGCTGCGCGACGATGACAACTTCCGCTACATGACGATCCAGCAGACCGGCGGCACCCGGCGGACCGTCGAGGCGGGCGTCGCGATGATCCGCGAGATCGCCGAGGTCGCCAACCGCGCGCACCGCGAGCCCGCGCCGGCCTCCGAGCTCACGGTCGCCCTGCAGTGCGGCGGCTCGGACGGCTATTCCGGCATCACCGCCAACCCCGCGCTCGGGCATGCCTCGGACCTGCTGGTGCGCCACGGCGGCACCACCATCCTGGCCGAGACGCCGGAGGTCTACGGTGCCGAACACCTGCTGACCCGCCGCGCCGTCAGCCCCGAGGTCGGCCGCCGCCTGCTCGATCGCATCGCCTGGTGGGAGGACTACACCCTCAAGCGCGGCGGCGAGATGAACAACAACCCCTCGCCCGGCAACAAGCGCGGCGGCCTGACCACCATCCTCGAGAAGTCGCTCGGCGCGGTGGCCAAGGGCGGCACGGCGCCGTTGGCCGGCGTCCTGCGCTACGCCGAGCCGGCGGAGACCCGCGGCTTCCTGTTCATGGACAGCCCCGGCTACGACCCGTGCTCGGTCACCGGCCAGATCGCCTCGGGCGCGACCATCGTCGCCTTCACCACCGGCCGCGGCTCGGTGTCGGGATACGTGCCGAGCCCGTGCATCAAGCTCGCCACCAACTCCGAGATGTACGCGCGGATGGAGGAGGACATGGACATCGACTGCGGCGACATCGCGACCGGCGAGGCGACCCTGGAGGCCAAGGGCGAGGCGATCTTCGAGCTCTTCCTGCGCGTGGCCTCGGGCGAGCGCACCAAGAGCGAGCAGCTCGGCTTCGGCGGCGTCGAGTTCGTGCCGTGGCACATCGGCGCAACGATGTGAGACGGCCCCTGCCCCCTGCCCTTCCGCGGGCACGGGGCGGACAGCCCGAGGGCCGGGAATACCGCCCGCTCTGTCGTGTCGATCCTTGGGAAAGCTCGCCCGGCTCCGCGGGCGCGCCCTGACGCCGAACTGCGACGCTATGCGTCGCGCCGGGCGATCCAGTCGTGATCGGGATGGTTCTCGAAGCGCCAGGCGCGGCGCGGCCCGGCCATGACGTTAAGATAGTATAGTCCGTAGCCGTGCGGTGCGCCGCAGGGATGGTGGCCCCTGGGCACCAGCACCACGTCGCCGTCATGGACGGTCATCGTCGCATCTAGGCTGCCGTCATCGGTGAAGACCCGCTGGAAGGCGAAGCCCTGGGCGGGGTCGAGCCGGTGGTAATAGGTCTCCTCGAGATAGGTCATCCGCGGGAAGTCGTCCTCGTCGTGCCGGTGCGGCGGGTAGGACGACCAGTTGCCCGCGGGCGTGAACACCTCGGTGACGAGGAGCGCGTCGGCGACGTCGCGCTCCTCCATGGCGATCGGGTTGATGTGCCGGGTGTTGGCGCCCCGGCCGCGGGTCAGCGTCGCGATGCCCTCGGGCCCGATCAGGGCCGGCGCCCGCCCGCCGGGCGAAGGCGCCGAGCAGACCGCGAGGGTGCAGTCGCTCGTCGCCCGCACCGTCCACTCCACGCCCGGCGGCACGTAGAGCGCATGCGGCGGAACGCCGCCCGAGGCGCGGGTCGGGTCGCCTTCGAAGACGTGCATCCGGGCGCCGATCTCGCCGAAGCGGGTGTCGCCCGCCTCGACCTCGGCCCGGCCCTCGACGAGCACCAGGATCGCCTCGCGCCCGTCGAGCCGCAGCGCCGCCGCCTCCCCCGG
>SKOX01000145.1 GCA_007119835.1 Paracoccaceae bacterium | reverse complement strand
TGCGTCGGCCGCGGCGGCGTCCTCCGTCTCCCCGGCCTGCTCGCCGAGCGCCGCGGCGACGAGGGCTGCGACCTCCGAGCCGGCGTCGGGCACCGGCGCCTCGGCCTCGCTTCCGGCGAGGAGCCCGGGCCCGTCTTCCTGGAGGGGCATCCTGAGATCCTCGCCGTCGTCCGACAGGGAGACGGTCGGGAAGTCGGGAACGGCGAGGACGAGCTCGCCCTGCGGGCCGTCCTCGTCCTGGAGCGCGACGGGTGGCGGCACCACCGCCGGGACCCTGTCGCGCTCAGGCAGCGGCGCCGGCATGCCGCCGAGCACGCTGTTGACCTCGAGGCCCTGGTGCGACGCCTGCAGGCCGCCCGGCTCCTCGGGCTGGACCCGCGCCGGGCCCTCCATGGCGCGGATGATCGGCACCTCGGCCGCATCCCGCGTGCCGAGCCGCCAGGCCCATACGGCCATGGCGATCACCAGGAGGAGGAAAAGGGCCGCGCCGGCGGCGCGCCGGAGCTTCGGGGGAATCGCGGAGGGGCCGTCCGATCCGCGGGCAGCCCGATAGTCGTCCGAATAGACGTCGGTCATGGGGTTCTCGCCTGTCCATGCGCGCGTCGCCGCCCGCAACTGCTCTCGCCCCCCTTGGTCTTATGCGGATGCCTTCTAGCGCATCTCGTTCATTGGGGTTACGCCCAGAATACCCAATCCTGACGCTATGACAACCTGCGTCGCCCGCACGAGGGCAAGGCGCGCGCGGGTTACCACCGGCGCGTCCTCCCGAACGAAGCGAAGGCCCGGTTCGAGCTTGCCCTGGTGCTGCAGCGCGTGGAAGTCCGAGGCGAGGTCGTAGAGGTAGAAGGCGATCCGGTGCGGCTCGTGGCTCTGGGCGGCGAGGACGACCTGCCGCGGCCATTCGGCGAGCTTTCGCACGAGCCCGATCTCGCGCGCATCCTCGATGCCGGCGAGGTCCGCCGCGGCAAGCGCGCCGTCGTCGGTGTCGAAGCCCGCCTCGCGCCCGCGGGCGAGGACGGAGAAGGCCCGGGCATGGGCGTACTGCACGTAGAAGACCGGGTTGTCCTTCGACTGCTCCATGACCCGGTCGAAGTCGAACTCGACCGGCGCGTCGTTCTTGCGGGTGAGCATCACGAAGCGCGCCACGTCGCGGCCGACCTCGCGCACCACGTCGGCAAGGGTGACGAAGGTGCCGGCGCGCTTCGACATCTTGAATTCCTGCCCGCCCTTCATGAGCTTGACGAGCTGGCAGAGCTTGACGTCGAGGGGCACGCGGCCGTCCGACAGGGCGCTCACCACCGCCTTCAGGCGCTTGACGTAGCCGCCGTGGTCGGCGCCGAGCACGTCGATCAGCTCGTCGTAGCCGCGCTCGACCTTGTTCCAGTGGTAGGCGATGTCGGGCGCGAAGTAGGTCCACCCGCCGTCGGACTTGCGCACCGGCCGGTCGACGTCGTCGCCGAAGGCGGTGGAGCGGAACAGGGTCTGCTCGCGCGGCTCCCAGTCCTCCGGCGTCTTGCCCTTCGGCGGCTCGAGGACGCCTACATAGAGCAGGCCCTTCTCCTCGAGCGCGGCGAGCGCCTTCTCGATCGCGCCCGTGCCGTAGAGCGACTTCTCGGAGAAATAGTGGTCCATCTCGACCCCGAGGAGCGCGAGGTCCTCGCGGATCATCGCCATCATCGCGTCGGTGGCGAAGGCGCGGATGTCGGCGAGCCAGACCTCCTCGGGCTGGCCGACCAGTGCCCGGCCGTGCCGTTCGGCAAGCGCGCGGCCCACCGGCACGAGGTAGTCGCCGGGATAGGTGCCCTCGGTGAACGCGACCTCCTCGCCCAGCGCCTCGAGGTAGCGCAGGTAGACCGACCGGGCGAGGGTGTCGACCTGGCCACCGCCGTCGTTGATGTAGTACTCGCGCGTCACGTCGAAGCCGGCGAAGGCCAGCAGCCCCGCGAGCGCGTCGCCGAAGACCGCGCCGCGGGCATGGCCGACATGCATCGGCCCCGTCGGGTTCGCCGAGACGAACTCCACGTTCACCCGCCGCCCGGCGCCGACGTCCGACCGCCCGAAGCCGGTCCCGGCGGCCAGGATCTTCTCGACGACCTCGAGCCAGGCCGAGCGGGCGAGCCTCAGGTTGAGGAAGCCCGGCCCCGCCACCTCGGCGGCGGTGATCCGGGCGTCCTCGGCCAGGCGCTCGGCGAGCATGGCCGCGATGTCGCGCGGCTTCATGCCGGCGGGCCGCGCCAGCACCATGGCGGCGTTGGTCGCCATGTCGCCATGCGCCGGGTCGCGCGGCGGCTCGACCGTGACGGCGGAGAGGTCGAGCCCGGACGGCAACCGGCCCTCCGCCGCGAGCGCCTCGAGCGCGTCCACCACCATCGCCTTCGCTTCGCCGAACAGGTCCATTGGACCAGCCTCCCCTGCCAGGACGGCCACCCCTTAGCGCCTGGCATCGTCCGGGGAAAGGCCCGCGGCCCGGACGGCTTCCTCCGGCGCCTGCGGCACAGATTGCCGCGGCCCCTGCGCATCCGGGTGCGCTTCCGCCGCACGGGCGATGACCACGAGCTCGCTGTGGCCGACGACGGCCCGGGGCTTCCCGAGGGGGCAGGCGCGGACTTCTCCGGCCTCCGCCTCGTGCGCGGCCTCTGCCGGCAGATCTCGGGGAGGCTCGACATCGAGTCGGGCGGCGGCACG
>SKOX01000102.1 GCA_007119835.1 Paracoccaceae bacterium | reverse complement strand
GGGCCGAGCTCGCGGCCGCGCAGGAGGCGCTCGAGGCCTCGGAGGCGGCGGCAATGACCGAGGCCGAGCGCCAGGCGGCGCTGCGCGCCCAGGCCGAGGCGCTGCTCGGCCAGGAGCAGGAGATCTCGGCGGAGGCGCAGCGGCAGGTGGCGCTGCTCAACCGGCAGACGGCGGCGCTGCGCCAGCAGCTCGACTCGCTCCAGGGGCTGCTGGACACGGCGCGCGCATCGGAGGCGGAGGCCGAGGTCCAGATCGAGACCCTGGGCGCGAACCTCAACGCGGCGCTGGCCCGTCTCGCCGCCGAGGAGCGCGCCCGCGCCGAGCTCGAGGCCCGCGAGCGCGAGCGCCTCGAGGCGGAGGCGCGTGACCTCGAACGCTATCGCTCGGAGTTCTTCGGCCGCATGTCGGAGATCCTCGGCGCGCGGGAGGGTGTGCAGGTCGTGGGGGACCGATTCGTCTTCCAGTCCGAAGTGCTCTTCGCACCCGGCTCGGCCGCCCTCGGCCCCGCCGGGCAGCAGGAGGTGGCGCGCGTTGCGGACGTCATCCGCGAGATCGCCGACGAGGTTCCTGAAGAAATCGACTGGATTCTGCGGGTTGACGGCCACACCGACCGCATTCCGGTCTCTCCGGGCAGCGCCTTCGCCGACAACTGGCAGCTGAGCCAAGCGCGGGCCCTGTCCGTGGTTCGCTACATGATCGACGCCCATGGCGTGCCACCCGACCGGCTCGCCGCGACGGGCTTCGGCGAGTATCAGCCGATCGACACGAGAGCGAGCCCGGAGGCGCTGGCACGCAACCGCCGGATAGAATTGAAGTTTACGGAACGGTGAGAGCTCTGCACCACTGCTGAAGCGATCCGGCCGTTGCTACCATGAGGCGAGCCAAGCGAGCCGCCGCGTCTGGACAGTTGACAGAAGCAGCTTCAGGCGCAACCTTCATCTGAACGGGAGGAGCCGTCAGCCCCATCGAGGTGCAGGGCCATGCAACAACTTGCCGCCGCAAAGTCGGTGCCAGAGGCGCATGAAGCGGAGCCGGCGAACGCCGGCGTCCCTCGGGAAAGCGCCCTCGTCTCGATCGTTGAGCGCCATGTCCTGCCGCGCCTGTTGCTGGCGCAGCCGAGTCTCGCGCGGCCGGACCGCTTCGGGGACGGTCTGAGCGACCGGATCCCGGCGCTCGTGAAGTACGCCATGCGGTCCGACGATGCCCGGCTCCAGGAGCTGCTTCACGCCCTGCACCGGCGCGGGCTGACCTTCTCGCAGATCCAGATCGGCCTGCTCGCCCCGGCGGCGCGGCGGCTGAACACGTTTTGGGAAAGCGACGAGGCAACATTCGTCGACGTGACGATCGCGACAGGCTCGCTGCAGCGGATGATGCGTTTCGTCGCGCTCGACCTCATCCCGCTCGGACATCCCCGCCAGCAGAACAAGACGATCCTCATCTCGGCCGCGCCAGGCGACGACCACGGCTTCGGTGCGGCAATGGCGGCGGAGTTCTATCGCCGCGCCGGCTGGGCGGTGCGGCACGATCTCGCGCCGACACGCGAGGGCCTTGTGCACGGGGTCGCGGCTGGCTGGATCGACGTTCTGGGCTTGTCGCTCACCGCGAGCCGGGAGGCCGAAAGCCTCAAGGAGACGATCCGCCAGGTCCGCCCGGCGGCGCTGAACCCAAACCTTGTCATCATCGCGTCAGGCGACGCATTGCTGCGCAACCCGGATATTGCCGCTGACCTCGGGGTGGACGCGACACTCTTCGAGTTGCCGAGCGCGCCGGCCCGCACCCAGCGCCTCGTGCGCGAGACGCGCCACCGCGACGCGGGTTGAGGGGCGAGACCGACCTCGGCGGTAGGCCCTTCCGGCGGCGCGGTTTTGCCCGTATCTGGGGGCGGATGACCAAGCCGCTTGCCTTCTCCGTCCATCTGCTGACCGCCTCCGGTGCGGCCTTCGCGCTGATGGCGCTCGTCGCAGCGACCCAGGGCAGCTGGGAGCTGATGTTCGGCTGGCTCGTCGTCGCGCTGCTCGTCGACGGGATCGACGGGCCGCTGGCGCGGAAGGTGGACATCAAGCGCAACGCCGCGAACTGGGACGGCGAGCTGCTCGATCTCGTGGTGGATTACCTCACCTACGTCTTCATCCCGGCCTATGCGCTGATCTACACCGGCATCCTGCCGAGCCCCTGGGGCATTGCCGCGGCGCTGGTGGTGGCGCTGACGGGTGTGGTCTACTTCGCCGACGTGCGGATGAAGAACGTGGACAACACGTTCAAGGGCTTTCCCGCGGCCTGGCAGATGGTCGTCCTCGTCTTGCTGACACTGGACCCGCCGATCGCGGTGACGCTCGGCGTGGTTGCCTTCCTCGCGGTCGCACAGTTCCTGCCGCTGAAGTTCATCCATCCGATGCGGACGGCGCGCTGGCGCGAGGTCAACCTGCCGATGACGCTCTCCTGGGTCGGCTTCGCGGTGTGGGCGGCGATCGCGGGATTCGAGCCGCCTTTCCTCGCGCAGCTGGGGCTCGCGCTCACCAGCCTCTGGATCCTCTGCGTCGGGCTGGTGATGCAGGCGATCCCGCCGCGCGCGGCGGCGCGGCGGGAGCCCTGAGGCCGGTTTACCGAGGCCGGTTCGGCTGCGCCCGAGCTCAGCCGAGCACGGCGTCGCAGCGCGCGCAGACCGCGCTGTGCCGGTGGCTGCCGACGT
>SKOX01000199.1 GCA_007119835.1 Paracoccaceae bacterium | reverse complement strand
GCGCCTCGATCCCCCGCGACCGCATGTCTCCGCCTTGCGGCTTCGGCTCGAAGCTCCCCGTCGCCCGCCGCTGCCCGGCGGCTCATCCCGGCATCGACCGCGGCAAGTGCACGCCCTCTCAGGTCCATCGACAGTGGTTTGCCCATCTCGCCGCCCCTGGCCCCCGCCTCGGGACCAGAGAGTCGGAAACGAGCAGCCTTGGGAATTCCCCTCGAGACTCACAACGAAGGGGCGCCGATCTGATTCAGAGGCACCGGCTTCGCGGTCCGCCGGTTCGCCAAGGCGTGCCGGACCCACGCGACCTATCCCTGCACCCATTTGAAATGCTGACTTTTGTCGATAATTCCCAGTTTGAGTGTCGGCCGTCATTGGCATTAGAACATGGTGGCGACCCCTGCAGGACTCGAACCTGCAACCTGCTGATTAGAAGTCAGCTGCTCTATCCGGTTGAGCTAAGGGGCCGTCAGTGCGTCCAGCTGATCCGGCGACCGGGCGCGAAGTTGTCGCCGTAGCCGCCCGGTCGCACGACGTGCGCCCGCTTCTTCGGCTCGAGGATCTGGTAGGCGATCCCGTGCCGGTCAGCGTAGGCGACGGCCTCCTCCTTGGTGTCGAAGCTCAGACGCACCTGGCTCGTGGTCTCGGTCGAGCCGGTCCACCCCATCAGGGGGTCGATCGGCTTGTCCTTCTGCGGCACGTACTCGAGCACCCAGTCCTTCGTCTTCGCGTAGCCCGACTGCATCGCGCTGCGAGCCGGCTTGTAGATCCTCGCGATCATTCCCGCACCTCTTCCGCACCGCATGCCTTATCGCGAAAAAACGCCACCCGTTCAAGCGGGCGGCGTCGCGATCTGTCGATCGCAGGGCGAGCAGCGGATCGTCGACCGAGCGCGAGGGAGCGAGGGGTGGGGTGGGTGTTGCGCACCCGGCCGACGATCACTGTGCTGCTTGCAAAACCTGTGTGCCACATCGTCGGGACACACGCAAGGGTTTAGTTAAGCCAATCGCGATTCACCCTCCGCCGAACCGGCGATCACGGTCCCGCCGCATTTGGAGGTCGCCGTCCGAGCCGCTGAACAGGACGCACGGTGTCGCGCGCGCCAACATCCCGCTCGGGTAGGCACGGTCGACATCGCGCCGCCTCGCCGCCCCTCTCTTGCAAATCCGCAGCGGTCGGCCATCTTCGCCGGGCGCCGGTGCGATGCCGGGCCGCGCCAGATCCTTCCGAGGAAGCCGATGACCGTCGCGATCCCACAGCCGCAGCGCCCCGCCCGCGAGAAGCTCGAGGGCGGCCGTCGCTTCGTCCTCGCCTCGGACTTCCAGCCCGCGGGAGACCAGCCGACGGCCATCGGCGAACTCGCCGAAGGCCTCATCGCGGGCGAGCGCAACCAGGTCCTTCTCGGCGCAACCGGCACCGGCAAGACCTTCACTGTCGCAAAGATCATCGAGGCGACGCAGCGCCCCGCGATCATCCTCGCACCGAACAAGACCTTGGCGGCACAGCTCTACGGCGAGTTCAAGGGGTTCTTTCCCGAAAACGCGGTCGAGTATTTCGTATCCTATTACGACTATTACCAGCCGGAGGCCTATGTGCCGCGGACCGACACCTTCATCGAGAAGGAGTCCCAGATCAACGAGCAGATCGACCGGATGCGCCACTCGGCCACCCGCGCGCTGCTCGAGCGCGACGACGTCATCATCGTCGCCTCGGTCTCCTGCATCTACGGCATCGGTGCGGTCGAGACCTACGGCGCCATGACCCAGGATCTCGTCACAGGCCAGTCCTACGACCAGCGCCGCGTGATCGGCGACCTCGTCGCCCAGCAATACCGCCGCAACGACGCCGGCTTCCAGCGCGGCGCCTTCCGTGTCCGCGGCGACGTGGTCGAGCTCTGGCCGGCCCATCTCGAGGACCGCGCCTGGCGTTTCTCCTTCTTCGGCGAGGAGCTCGAATCGATCCACGAGTTCGACCCGCTCACGGGCCAGCGCACCGACGCGCTCGAGCGCGTCCGCATCTACGCCAACTCGCACTACGTGACGCCGCGCCCGACCATGCAGCAGGCCGTCAAGGGCATAAAGTCCGAGCTCCGGGTCCGCCTGGACCAGCTCGTCCGGGAGGGCAAGCTCCTCGAGGCGCAGCGCCTCGAGCAGCGCACCAACTTCGACCTCGAGATGCTCGAGGCGACCGGCGTGTGCAACGGCGTCGAGAACTACTCGCGCTACCTGACCGGCCGCGCGCCCGGCGAGCCGCCCCCTACCCTGTTCGAGTACATCCCCGACAGCGCCATCGTCTTCGCCGACGAGAGCCACGTCACCGTCCCGCAGATCGGCGGCATGTACAAGGGTGACTACCGCCGGAAATTCACGCTGGCCGAGCACGGATTCCGCCTGCCGTCCTGCACCGACAACCGGCCGCTGAAGTTCGAGGAATGGGACGCCATGCGGCCCCAGTCGGTCTTCGTCTCGGCCACGCCCGGCCCCTGGGAGCTCGAGCAGGCCGGCGGCGTGTTCACCGAGCAGGTGATTCGCCCCACAGGCCTGCTCGATCCGCCCGTCGAGATCCGCCCCGTCTCGATGCAGGTCGACGACCTCCTCGACGAGGTCCGCCGCGTCGCGGCGCTGGGCAATCGCGTCCTCGTGACCACGCTGACCAAGCGCATGGCCGAGGATCTGACCGAGTACCTGCACGAGCAGGGCATCCGCGTACGCTATATGCATTCCGACATCGACACCATCGAGCGCATCGAGATCCTGCGCGACCTGCGCCTCGGCGCCTTCGACGTGCTTGTCGGCATCAACCTCCTGCGCGAGGGCCTCGACATCCCCGAATGCGCCCTCGTCGCGATCCTGGATGCCGACAAGGAGGGCTTCCTGCGCTCCGAGACCTCGCTGATCCAGACCATCGGCCGCGCCGCGCGCAACGTCGACGGCCGGGTGATCATGTATGCCGACCGCGTCACCGGCTCGATGGAGCGCGCCATCGCCGAGACGAACCGCCGGCGCGAGAAGCAGATCGCCTACAACGAGGCCCACGGCATCACGCCCGCGACGATCCGCAAGAACGTCACCGACGTCCTCGCCGGCCTGTTCCCCGCCGACACCGACCAGTCCCGCGTCACGGCCCGGGTCGACAGGCCTCTGATCGGCGCCAATCTCCAGGCCCATCTCGACGCGCTGCGCAAGGCGATGCTGAAGGCCGCCGAGAACCTCGAGTTCGAGGAAGCCGCCCGCATCCGCGACGAGGTCAAGCGCCTCGAGGCCGTCGACCTCGCCATCTCGGACGACCCGCTCGCTCGGCAGTCGGCCGTCGAGGAGCGGATGGAGACGACGACCGTGTCGCCGCGATCCAAGGGCGGCCGTGGCGGAACACGGGCCTATCGGGGCAAGAGTCAGAAGAAAGTGAGGTAGCTTCGCCGCCGGATCGGCATCGGCGCCCGCAGTCGCCCGGCCAGCGCCGCGACTGTCGCCATGCGTCAGCGTCAGCGCGCGAGCGCCTCTGCGAGCTCCGCCTTGCTCATCTTCGATCGCCCGGGGATGTCGCGGCGCTTCGCCTCCTCGTAGAGCTCGGCCTTGCTCGGCTCCCCGCCGTCCCGGTGCCGGGCGGTCTTTCGCCGGACGTCCTCGGGCTGCCCCGAGAACTGCCGCCCCTTCCCCGTGTCGCGGCGCTTCTTATCGGTCGTGCGCCGGTACTCCTCGTCGGACAGCGCCTCCCGGGCCTTCTTCGGCAGGTAGCGCTCGCCGGTCTCGGTGCTCTTTCGCCCGGACTTCGTGCCCCAGTCCTCCTCCTGCCACTGCTTGAGCGAGTTGTCGCCTTTCTGGTCGCCCTCGAAGCCGCCGCCGCGTTCCTTGTACTGCTGCACCGCCATCTGCGCCTTTCGGGCCGACCACTGGCCGGCGCGCCCACCCTTGTCGCTCTGGGTGACCTCGTCCTTGACCCTTTCCCACAACTTGGGGTCCGTCTTCTTCGCCGTCTTCGCCAAGTCCGCTCTCCCGCGCATCCCAATCCGACGTCAGACCCCGAACGCGGGCGGACGCCCTGGGGTTCGCCCACCGCGGCATCATCGCGCCGGCGGTACGGGCCGCACCGTCGCGGCGGCGGCATCCCGCCGCGCCGTTAGGATGCTGTTAACCATGCCGCCCCGACGCTCGCGCCCATGCTCCGGATCGGCGCCGCCGCCGCGCTCCTGCTCGTCGTCCTGGCCGGCCCCGCCCTCGCCGGCGCGTGGCCGAGGGAGCCGGGAGGCGTCTTCCTCTCCCTCCGCATCGAGGACGACGGCGCAGCGTCGCTCTACGGCGAGTACGGGCTCAGCCGGCGCGTCACCCTGGGCGGCCAGGTGTCCACCGACGAGCGCCACGAGCCGGACGATCGGCTCGACCTGCCGCCGCCGCGCGACGGGCGCATCTCGGCCTTCACGCGCCTCGCGCTCGGACCGCTCGAGGCGACCAACCGATTCGCCTTCAGCCTCGGCATCAGCGTGCCGCCCGACACCGTCGGCATGGCGACCCGCCAGCGGCTCGAGGCGGGGCTGCACTGGGGCCGCGGCTTCGAGAGCGCGCTCGGCGGCGGCTGGGCCACCGCGACCGCCCGCCTCCTGCGCGACCCCGACGAGGACCGGCCGATCACCGACCTCTCGGGCCTCGTCGGGATCAGGCCCGCGCCCGGCACCATGGCGATGCTCGCCCTGTCGCGCTGGCGCGACGACGACGGCACCTACTGGAAGCTGGCGCCCTCGGCGGGCTACGAGCTCCGCCCGAAGCTCTGGCTCGTGCCGCAGGTCACGCGCACCTTCGGCGACGCCACGGAGACGCGGACGAGCCTGTCGCTCTGGCTGAGCTTCTAGCGCCCGCGGCGGTTGCCCGACACGGCCTGCACGATCAGCAGCACGATCGCCGCGCCGACGATTGCGGCGACGAGAATCGCCGCGATGCCGTAGGCCGCGATCACGCCGACCCCGATCAGCGCCAGCACGAAGGGCGTGGCCAGCGCCGCGATCACGCCCACGACCATGTAGAGGCCCCGATCGCCGCCCGCGATCAGCGACGCGAGCAGTCCGGCGAGCAGCCCGATCACCACGAGAATGGCGATCCCGATGACGCCGAGCGTCTGCAGCAGCCCTTCCATACGTCCCTCCCTTGCCCGGCGGGCACCCTAGCTGCGGCCCCGCCGGGAGACCAGACCGGAGGGGCTCAGTCGAAGGTCGCGACGACGTCGTACATCACCGGCTCGAAGCTGCGGCAGAGCGCGGTGATCTCGCGGTTGCGCCGGCGCATCTCGCTGGAGCGCAGCATGGCGAGGAAGTCCTCCCGCCGCCGCCACTGCGAATAGTTCGCGACCCGCGTCTGCGCGTCGTTGACGTGCAGCGCCGCGGAGACGAAGCCGGGCTGGTGGCGGACGAAGGACTCGTAGGCCTGCTGCAGAAGCTCCATGAGATCCTCGCAGGCCCCCGGCGAGGTCTCGAAGGTCGTGATGACGGTCTGGAGCGTCGCTTCCCTGTCGATCTTTGGCATGGCGTCACCTCCCGCAGGCAGCCTAGCAGACCGCCGGCCCCGCCCGCCAGCGACTCAGCCGGGACTTTCGCCGAACGAGGCGGTCACGTCGCGCACGACGAGGCGCTCGATCCGCACGACCGCGCCGACCGGCCCCACGAGGTCGAGCCCGACATGGGCGTAGAGCACGCGCCCGTCCCAGACGATGTCGACACCGGCCTCGGGCCTGGGGCCGATCACCGCGGAGATCTGCACCACCGCGTCATGCGCACGGATGAGCATGACCGGCGCGGCATCGGCCAGGTCCTCCACGCGCCGTCCGTGCAGGCCGCCCGGCCAGGCGGCGATCCGCACGCCCGGCAGCGCCCCGCGCAGGACCTTAAGTCGGGCGCGGATCTCGACGTAGCTGCCGTGGCGGATCGGCAGTTCGGCCATGTAGCGCAACCGCTGCACCGGCTCGATCTTGCGCATCTCGAGGCAGGTGTCGAAGTCCGCGTCCGCGACAGCGATGCGGGCATGGGCCGCATCCTCGTAGGTGGGCGAGTCCGGTGTGCCGTCGCCCGACGACCAGTCGTCGAGGCCCTCGGCGAAGTCGGGCGGCGTGAGATCGATTGCGACGAGACCGGGCGCACGCATCTGAAGCCCCCTCCGCTCCGCCAGTCCGCCAGCCGGCGCCTGGGCCTTCACCGTTCCGTGAAGAAGCTAACACACGCCGCGCGAGTGTTGCCAGACAATTCCGATTGTCGGCAACCAGGCGCACGGATCTTTCGGCGCCGCCTCAGGCGCGGCGCGCGTCCGCTCCCGCCAGCGCCGCGTCGATCATCGCCACCGTCTCGTTCACGCCGTAGAGGGCGACGAAACCGCCGAAGCGCGGCCCCTGCTCGGCGCCGAGCAGCACCTGGTAGAGGCAGCGGAACCAGTCGCGCAGCGGCTCGAACCCGTGCGCCTTGCCCACCGCATAGACCTCGGCCTGCAGCGCCTCCGGGTCGGCCGACCCCTCCCAGGCCGCCAGCCGCTCGCGCAGGTCGGCAAGCGCCGCCGCCTCGCGCGCATCCGGCGCCCGGAAGCGCCGCGTCGGCTTCACGAAGTCGTTGTAGTAGCGCACCGCGTAGCCGGCCGCGGCATCAAGGCCCGGGTGGGTCTCCGGGCTCGCCTCGGGCGCGTAGCGGCGCATGAAGCCCCAGAGCACCGACTTGTCCTCGGCCGACGCCACCGCCGCGAGGTTGAGCAGCATAGCGAAGGACACCACCATGTCGGACGCCGGCGGCTCGCCGCCGTGGACGTGCCAGACCGGGTTGGCCAGCCGTTGGCCCGCGTCCTGCGCCGGGTAGGCCTGGAGCTGCTGGTGGTACTCGTCCATCGCCTTCGGGATGACGTCGAAATGCAGCCGCTTCGCCGTCTTCGGCTTGAGATACATGAAGTAGCTCAAGCTCTCCGGGCTCGCGTAGGTCAGCCACTCCTCCATCGACAGGCCGTTGCCCTTCGACTTGGAGATCTTCTGTCCGTGCTCGTCGAGGAAGAGCTCGTAGGTCAGCAGATCCGGCGGCGCCTCGCCCATCGCCCGGCAGAGCTTCACGCCGAGCTCGGCCGACGGGATCAGGTCCTTGCCGTGCATCTCGTAGTCGACGCCGAGTGCCGCCCACCGCATCGCCCAGTCAGGCTTCCACTGCAGCTTGACGTGACCGCCGGTGACGGGGACCTCGACCCGCTCGCCGTCCGGCTCCTGATAGACGATCGTGCCCCTGGCGACGTTGCGCTCGAGCGTCGGCACCTGCAGCACGTGACCGGTCTTCGGGCTCACCGGCAGGAACGGCGAGTAGGTCGCCTGCCGCTCCGACCCGAGCGACGGCAGCATGATCTCCATGATCGCGTCGTACCGCTCGAGCACGCGCATCAGGATCGCGTCGAACCGCCCCGCCCGGTAGTAGTCGGTGGCCGAGGCGAACTCGTAATCGAAGCCGAACCGGTCGAGGAAGGCCATGAGCCGCGCGTTGTTGTGCTGCCCGAAGCTCTCGTGCGTGCCGAAGGGATCGCGCACGCGGGTCAGCGGCAGGTTCAAGTCCTCGGCCATTTGCGCCTGGTTCGGGACGTTCGACGGGACCTTCCGCAGCCCGTCCATGTCGTCGGAGAAGCAGAGCAGCTTCGTCGGGATGTCGCAGAGCGTCCCGAAGGCGTGGCGCACCATCGTCGTGCGGGCGACCTCGGCGAAGGTGCCGATATGCGGCAGGCCCGACGGACCGTAGCCGGTCTCGAACAGGACATAGCCCTTCGCCGGCGGCGCCTTCTCGAAGCGCTTCAGCAGCCTGCGCGCCTCCTCGAAGGGCCAGGCCTTCGCCTCCATCGCCAGCGCGCGCGTCTCGTCCATGCCATCCCCTCCGCCGCGGCCCCCGGTCGCGGCGGCCGCGCCCGCGCCGCCTCCCTATTGCCCAGCCGCCGAAGGGTCAATATAGCCGGCCCAGGCGCTCCCGGAGGACCCTGATGCAACCGCCCGCACCGCTTGCCGACTTCACGCCGCAGGACGCGCTCGCGGCCGTCATGGTCGCGGTCTCCGCCGCCGACGAGAACCTCTCGACCCTGGAACTGCTGTCGATCGCGCGGATGATCGACACCCTGCCGGTCTTCGAGGGCTACGAGCGCGAGCGCCTGCCCTCGGTCTCGAGCACCGTCTTCGCGCTCTTCGCCGAGGAGGAGGGCCTCGAGGCGCTCTTCGCCCAGGTGCGCGAGGCGCTGACGCCGCCGCTCCACGAGACGGCCTACGCGCTCGCCTGCGACGTCGCCGCGGCCGACGGCCACGCCTTCCAGGTCGAGCTCCAGTTCCTGCTCGAGCTGCGCCACGCCCTCGACATCGACCGCCTGACCGCCGCCGCCATCGAGAAGGGCTCCGCCGCCCGCCATCGGCGCCTGCAAGACTGATCGGGCACAGACGGCGCGCAGGGCCGCACCTGCCAGCCGTCGACGGCGCTCGCAAGCTGCATTGACGTCATCGATCGCGTTACAGACGCCGTCGCGCACCCATTCTGCGGTCTCATGCCCCGCCCCCTCCCGGCCGCGGCAAGGTGACGCTGCCCCACGACCGGCCCCGGCACGCCGGGAACCATCGTCTTCCGCGGCTGTTGGACGGCAACCCCGACCATCTGACCCCGGAGACGACAATGACCTATGCCCGCTGCCTCGGCGCCGCCTCTGCCCTCGCCATCGCCGCCGGACCCGCCCTCGCCGTCGACGCACCGGTCGCGAGCGAAGCCTACGACTTCGAGGTCGAGACGATCGCCGAGGGGCTCGTGCATCCCTGGGGCATGGTCTTCCTGCCCGACGACCGCTACCTCGTCACCGAGCGCGACATCGGCACGATCCGCCTCGGCACCGTCGAGGACGGCCTGCGCGACGAGCCGGTGCTCGAGGTCGAGGCGCTCTTCGCGCCGGAGGGCGCCACGCCGCGCAGCCAGTCCGGCATCTTCGACCTCGTGCTCCATCCCGACTTCGGCGAAAACGGCCATGTCTACTGGGCCTACAGCCGCGAAACCGAGCGCGGCGCGGCGCTCGTCGTGCAGCGCGCGGTCTGGGACGGCGATGACGACAGCCTCGGGGACGTCGAGGACATCTGGGTCATGGCCGAGGACTCGCAGGACGCGAGCGCGGTGCACTGGGGCGGCCGCCTGCTCTTCGCGCCCGACGGGTCGCTGCACCTGACCGTCGGCGAGAAGTTCGTGATGAACCGCGCCCAGGATCTCGAGGACCAGGCCGGCTCGACGCTGCGGATGACCGACACCGGCGAGGTGCCGGACGACAACCCCGAATGGGACGAGGCGGCCGACCCGTATCTCTACACCGCCGGCCAGCGGAACATTCAGGCGATCACCGTTCACCCCGGGACCGGCGCGATCTGGGCCGTCGGCCACGGCCCGCTCGGCGGCGACGAGATCAACTTCCTGGTCGGCGGCGAGAACTACGGCTGGCCGCTCATCTCCGGCGGTCCGGACTATTCCGGCGCCCCGATCGGCTTCGGTCTCGAGCACGAGAACATGGTCTCGCCCGAGCATGTCTTCGACGAGACGGTGGCGCCGTCGGGCGCGACCTTCGTCTGGGAGGCGGAGGGGCTCGATGCCTGGCAGGGCGACCTGCTCATCGGCGGGCTGGTCGCGGAAGGCATCGTGCGCGTCCGCTTCGACGCTGACGGCGCCGTCACCCAGGAAGAGTGGATCGAGATCGGCCGGCGCATCCGCGACGTCCACGTCCACGACGGCGCCATCTGGGTCCTGACCGAGCACGAGGACGGCGAACTCCTCCGCCTCACCCCCGGCGCCGAGGCCGCCGCCGGCGACTGACGCCCGGCCGCCGGCCCGATTCGGCAGGGCCGGCACCGCCTTCAGGTCGGCAGGAGGATCACCCAACCGAGAAGGCAGCCGGCGCCGACCACGACCAGCGCAAGCTGCAGCGTCGAGAGCCAGCCGATCGACAGGAAGCGGCCGGCGACGTGGTCCCGCACGCTCTGCGGTTCGCCGTCCGCCCAGGCGAGCGGCAGCCGCTCCACCGTCGCCGCGAGCGCGCGGACGAGGACCACCGCGACCAGCACCGAGAGCGCGAAGGCGGCGATCGCGAGCATGAGCAGGTCGCGCGCCGGCCCCTCGGCCGCGTCGCGGAAGATCACGACGCAGCCGGCGCCCGCGGTGAACCCCAGCCCGATGACCCATTTGCTCCAGTCGAGCAGCGCGTCGATCGCGTGCTTCTGGCTCGCCTTGTCCATGTCGGCCTCCCGCTCTGGCTGTGGGCCGGACGGGGAACCGGCCCGCGCCGTCCGGCCCGTGCCAGTCTAGCGCGAAGGTCGGAGGCGCGTCAGCCCTCGGCGATCCCCCGCATCGCCG
>SKOX01000466.1 GCA_007119835.1 Paracoccaceae bacterium | reverse complement strand
TGCGGCCGTCGACGTGCTGCGCGACGCCTACCGCGACGGTCGGGCGCGCATCGCCGAGGCGGTGCGGGCCCGCCCGCTCGAGGCCCACCGCGCGATCCACGACTATGCCCGGCTGACCGACGAGATCGTGACCCTGGCACTCGACTACGCCCATGCCTGCCTGCATCCGATGCCGAACCCCACGGACTGCGAGCGGATGTGCGTCATCGCGGTCGGCGGCTACGGCCGGAGCGAGATGGCGCCCTTCTCCGACGTCGACCTGCTGTTCCTCATGCCCTACAAGCAGACGCCGTGGGGCGAGAGCATGGTGGAGAGCGTGCTCTACACGCTCTGGGATCTCCGGATGAAGGTCGGGCATTCGGTCCGCACGGTGGCCGACTGCCTGCGCCTCGCCAAGGGCGACGTCACGATCCGCACGACGCTCCTCGAGCACCGCGTCCTGTGGGGCGACCGCGAGCTCGGCGCGGAGCTCGACCAGCGCCTCTGGACGGAGCTCTTCGAGCGGACGGGGCCGGAATTCGTCGAGATGAAGCTCGCCGAGCGGACCGAGCGCCACAAGCGGCAGGGCTCGACGCGCTACCTTCTCGAGCCGAATGTCAAGGAGTCGAAGGGCGGCCTGCGCGACCTCCAGACCCTCTACTGGATCGCGAAGTACCTCAATCACGCCGAGAGCCCCGAGGACCTCGTCGCGCGCGGCGTGTTCACCCCCGAGGAGTTCCGCGTCTTCGCCGACGCGGCCGCCTTCCTGTGGACGACGCGGGTGCATCTCCACCTGCTGACGGGCCGGGCGACCGAGCAGCTCACCTTCGACGTGCAGGTGGAGATCGCCGCCACCCTCGGCTTCAGCGCCACCCGCGGCCAGCGGGCGGTGGAGCGCTTCATGCAGCGCTATTTCCGCGAGGCGAAGAACGTCGGCGACCTCACCCGCATCTTCATCGCGGCGCTCGAGGCCCAGCACGTCGCGCGGCGGCAGGGCCTCGGGCAGACGCTGCGCTCGGTCTTCGCCTTCGGGCGCGGCCAGGAGAGCGCGCCGCCGGGCTACCGGATGCGCAGCGGCCGGCTCGACGTCGGCGATCCGGACGCCTTCCTCGCGGAGCCGGTTTCCTTCCTGCGCCTCTTCGAGGAGAGCCTCGCGAGCGGCGTCGAGATCCACCCCGACGCGCTCCGCCTCGTCGCGGCGAACCTCGAGCTGATCGACGACGGCGTGCGCGAGGATCCGGAGGCCAACCGGCTCTTCCTCGGGCTGCTGCTCTCCCACAACAATCCCGAGCGCACGCTGAGGCTGATGAACGAGGTCGGCCTCCTCGGCGCGTTCATTCCCGAGTTCGGCCGCATCGTCGCGATGATGCAGTTCAACATGTACCACCACTACACGGTGGACGAGCACATCATCCAGACGATCTCCACCCTCTCCCAGATCGAGCGGCGGGAGCTGCGCGACGAGCTGCCGATCGCCACCGAGATCATGGCCAAGGGCGTCAACCGCCGCGTCCTCTACGTCGCGCTGCTGCTCCACGACATCGGCAAGGGCTCGGGGCGCGACCATTCCGAGCACGGCGCGGAGATCGCCCGGCGGCTCGCGCCGCGGTTCGGGCTTGTGCGGGAGGAATGCGAGGCGGTGGAGTGGCTGGTCCGCCACCACCTGCTGATGTCCGACACCGCCCAGAAGCGCGACCTCGCCGAACCGAGGACCGTGCGCGATTTCGCCGCCGCCGTGAAGAGCCCGACCCGGCTGAAGCTGCTGACGCTGATGACCGTCTGCGACATCCGCGGCGTCGGGCCCGGCGTCTGGAACAACTGGAAGGCGATGCTGCTGCGCGCGCTCTACAACGAGGCGCTCGAGCGGCTGACCGGCGGCAGCCAGGCCCAGAGCCGGCCCGAGCGCGAGGCGGCCGCCAAGGAGGCGCTGGCCGAAGCGCTCGCCGACTGGCCGCCGGAGGCGATCGACGCCGAGGTCGCGCGGCACTACCGGCCCTACTGGCTCGGCCTCGACACCCGCGCCCACGCGATCTTCGCCGATCTCGGCAGGAAGATCGACGCCGGTGCCGCAGCCATGCATTTCGAGCTCTCGCCCGAGCGCGACGCGACGCTCGCGTGCTTCGCCATGCAGGACCATCCCGGCATCTTCGCGCGTCTCGCCGGCGCCCTGGCGGTGGCGGGCGCCAACGTCGTCGACGCGCGGACCTACACGGCGAGCGACGGCCTCGCCACCGCGGCGTTCTGGATCCAGGACATGGAGGGCAAGCCCTACGAGCGCTTCCGCCTCGGCCGCCTGCAGGTGACGGTGGGCAAGATCCTGCGCGGCGAGGTCCGGACCCGCGAGGCGCTGCGCGACCGCGACCGGATCAAGAAGCGCGAGCGCGACTTCCTGGTGCCGACCTCGATCCATTTCGACAACACCGGCTCGGACATCTACACGATCATCGAGGTCGAGACGCGCGACCGGCCGGGCCTGCTGCACGACCTGGCGCGGACCCTGACGACGAACAACATCTCGATCGCGTCGGCGATCATCGCGACCTATGGCGAGCAGGCGGTGGACGTATTCTACGTCAAGGACGTGTTCGGCCTGAAGCTGCACTCCGATGCCAAGCGCCGCACGCTCGAGGCGCGCCTGCGCGCGGCGATCACGCCGCTGCCGGTGGAGGGCGAGCCGTGAGACGGGCTTCGGGCGCGCCCGCTGGCGGGCGGCAGG
>SKOX01000394.1 GCA_007119835.1 Paracoccaceae bacterium | reverse complement strand
CAGCTCTCGGCGCGGGTGAGGGCGACGTAGAGCAGGCGGCGGTTCTCGGCGGCGAGGCGGTCGCGGCGGAGGGTCTCAGCCTCGGCGAGCGGCGGCGGGCAGTCGGCGGCCGCCGCGGCGAGGACGGGGGTGCCGTCCGAGAGCGGCAGGATCGCGGGGCGGCGGCCGCCTTCCTGGCGCTTTGCGGTGTCGGGGAGGATGACGACCGGGGCCTGCAGGCCCTTGGCGCCGTGGACGGTCATCACCCGGACCTCGCCGCCCGCCTCGCCACTCGCTTCGTTTGCGCGACGCTTCACGGTGACGTCGCCGCGGCCGATCCAGGCGAGGAAGCCGGTGAGGGTGGGCGGCTCGACGCGCTCGTAGGCAAGCGCCTGGTCGAGGAGGGCGTCGATGCCGTCCTCGGCCTCGGGCCCCAGTCGGCCGGTGAGGCGGCGGCGGCCGTCGTGGTGGATCAGGATGCGCTCGAGCAGTTCGTGGGGCCTGAGGAAGTCGCCGTGGCGGCGGAGATCGTCGACGAAGGCGGCGGCCTGCGGGTGCGGCGATCCGTCGAGGGCGGCGACGAGGGCGCCGCTGCGCGGGTGGGCGAGGTGGAAGAGGTCGGCTTCCGTGAGGCCGCAGAGCGGCGAGCGCAGCAGGGCCGCCAGGGTGAGGTCGTCGATGGGGGTGGCGGCGACGCGGAGGGCGGCGAGCAGGTCCTTCACGGCGAGCTCGGCCCCGATGCGCAGAACGTCGGCGCCGGCGACCGGGACCCGGTGGCGCTTCAGCGCACGGATCAGCGGGTGGAAGACGGTGGAGCGGCGCTGCACCAGGATCAGGATGTCGCCGGGCGCGATGGCGCGGTGGCCGGCGCGGGTAGGGATGGTGCGGCCCTCGTCGAGCCATTGCCGGATCTCGGCGGCGAGGCTGTCGGCGAGGACGAGGGTCGGGTCGTTCGGCATGGCCATGTCGAGGGGGCGGTCCCACTCGGGTTCTTCGGGCTTCTCGGGCTTCGGCAGGAAGGGGCGGAGCTCGACGCGGCCGGGCCGGGCGGGATCGGCGGGCTTGTGCTGGACGCCGCCCTCGAAGCGGGCGCCGGCAGGGCCGGCGAAGACAGCGTCGACGAGGGCGAGGATCGGCGCGGCGGAGCGGTAGGAGTAGAGGAGCGCGCAGGCTTCGAGGGCGTCGTCGAGGGCCTCGAGCCGGGCCTCGAAATGGCCGCGCATGGCGGCGAAGGCGGCGGGGTCGGCGCCCTGGAAGGAGTAGATCGACTGCTTCTCGTCGCCGACGACGAAGACGGTGCGCGGCGCGTCCTGGGGGAGGCGGCGGGCGCCCGTGCCCGCGAAGAACTCGTCGGTGATCGCGCGGATGACACGCCACTGCACCGGGCTCGTGTCCTGGGCCTCGTCGACGAGGACGTGGTCGAGGCCGCCGTCGAGCCGCCAGAGGACGAAGGCGGCGGTGGCCGGGTCGGAGAGCAGCGCGACGGTGCGGGCGACGAGGTCGTCGAAGTCGAGGAGGCTGCCGCCCTTCAGCGCGTCGTAATGGGCGAGGAAGGCGCGGGCGAAGGCGTGGAGCGCGCATGCGCGGGCGAATGCCACGGCGGCGAGGCGGCGGGGGCGGGCGTCCTCGAGCCGTGACATCAGCGCGTCCAGCCGCTCGGCGAGGGGGCCGAGGGCGGCGCGGGTGGCCTTGGTCGGGCACCTGCCGAGCTTTGCGGTGTGGGGGGCCTTGGCGGTTGCGCCATAGAGGAAGACGCCCTCGAGGAGAGGGAGGGCGTCGGCCGCCGGGGCGGCGAGGGCGCGGGCGATCTTGTCGGCGCAGGCCGCGTCGGTGGAGCTGCCGGCGGCGAAGCCGGGGTGGACGGCGCGGAGGAGCGCGCGGGTCTCGGGGTCGAGGATCTCGGCGGCGAGGGTCTCTGGGTCGGTGCCGGGGGTGTGGCCGAGATCGCGGGCGAGGGCCGGCTCGTTAAGGGGAGCGGCGAAGCGGGCGCGGTGGGTCGCGATCTCGGCGAGCAGCGGGTCGGGGTCGTCGAGGGCGAGGTGGCGGGCGATCGCCTCGAGGGGCGCGGGGTCGGAGTCTGCCAGCGCCTCGAGGGCGGCGGCCCGCAAGCCGCGGGCCTGGCGGTCCTCGAGGACCGCGAAGGCCGGGGAAACCCCGGCCTCGAGCGGGAAGCGGCGCAGCAGGGCGTCGCAAAAGGCGTGGATGGTCTGGATCTTGAGGCCGCCCGGTGTCTCGAGGGCGCGGGCGAAAAGGGTGCGGGCGTGGGCGAGGCGGGCGGAGGTGAGCGCGGGCGCGGGCTCTCCGAGGGCGCCGAGCGCTTCGCCGAGCGCGCCGTCGTCGAGCATGGCCCACTGCCCGAGCCGGGCGAAGAGGCGGGTCTGCATCTCGGCCGCGGCGGCCTTGGTGTAGGTAAGGCAGAGGATGCGGGCGGGGTCTGAGCCGGCGAGCAGCAGCCGCGCGACCCGGTCGGTGAGCACGGCGGTCTTGCCCGAGCCGGCGTTGGCGGCGACCCAGGCGGAGAGGCCGGGCTCGGCGGCGCGGCGCTGGTCGGGGTTGGGGGTCATGGGGACGTGGCCGCGCGGAGGCCGCGCCGTTGCGCGGCCGAGTCTAATCTCCCCACGCTGGCGCGCGGGGCCCCTCGCGCGCCATTGCGCGCGGGCGAGGGGTTCCGACCCCTCGCGCTCCCCCGCCTGCTCTCCAGGTTTCTAACCGAAGGGGCT
>SKOX01000136.1 GCA_007119835.1 Paracoccaceae bacterium | reverse complement strand
TCGCCGCGCTCGGCCATCCGCCGCTCGAGCCAGTCCATCTGCCCGTGGCGGCCGGCGCCCACGAAGGCCCGGAGGCCTTCGCCGAACGCCTCCGGCCGGGCGATGCCGCAGGCGTCGAACCCCTCCTCCGCCGCCCGCGCCTTCAGAGCCCGGGCGAGATCCCCGGGCGTCTGCATCGGCGCCCGGGGCTCAGAAGTCGAGGTCGGCGTAATGCTCGGGCGGGGTGAAGCCCGGCACGAGGTCGGCGAGGATCGAGCGGAAGGCGGGCCGCGACTTGATCGTGGCGTACCATTCGTGGAGGCCCTGGGAGCGGCCCCAGTCGACGTCGCCGATATAGTCGATACAGGAGAACTGCGCCGCCGCGGCGAAATCCGCGATGGTCATCTGGTCGCCGGCGAGCCACCGGCGCTGCTCGATCAGCCAGTCCATGTAGTCGATATGGTAGCGGATATTCTTCAGCCCCGCCTTGATGCGGTCACTTTCGGGATAGCCGGCGCGGCTGAGCTTCTTGTTCACCCGCTCGTAGAGCAGGTTCGCCGTCACCTCCCGGTGGAACTTGTCGTCGAACCAGGCCGCGAGCCGGCGTGCCTCCGCCCGGGCCGCGGGACCCTGCGGCAGCAGCGGCGGGTCGGGATAGACCTCCTCGAGATATTCGAAGATCGCGCTCGACTCGGCGAGCACCAGGTCGTCGATCCGCAGCACCGGCACCTGCCCCGCCGGGTTCATCCGCAGGAAGTCCATGCGCCGGTCCCAGGGGCGCTCCTCGACCAGTTCGACCTCGATCTTCTTCTCGGCGAGCACCAGCCGCGTCTTGCGGCAGAACGGCGACAGGGGAAGGTGGTAAAGACGGCGCATTTCGGCCCTTTCTCGACTGCTCAAGTCCCTCGGAAAGACCATAACCCGAAACGACGCAGCGACGAACCCGCAGATTCGCCTGTCGCGCGCGTCTCGAGCAGTCGGGCAATCGCGCCCGTCCGGCCCGGACGCCCCGCTGCGGGCGGGCCGCGCGATCAGCGGTGGTCGCTGACGAGACGCTCCCAGGTGGCGTTGTCGAACTTCGCCTTGGCGTAGGCGTCCGCGAGGAAGTTGCGGACGTCCGGCGAGAGGTCGCCCGAGACGAGATGGGAGTCGAAGCGCTCCTTGAGGTATTCCTCGCCGCGCTCGACCTCGGCCACGGCCGCCCTGGTGTTGTCCTGGAACATCGAGCGCAGGTCGAGCCAGCGCTGGTGCAGGCTGCCGGCGACCGAGCCGGAGATGTCCGGGTCGCCGCCGAGGCGGGTGATGTGCTGGCGGAACGCGTCGAGCAGCCCGCGGCGGGCGTGGGCCTTCTCCATCAGGTAGCGCTCGATGCCGGCGTCGGCGACGGTCTGCGCCGCGTTCTCGTAGCCGCTGACGCTGTCCTTGAGCGTCGAGCCGAGGGATTCGAGGGCGGCGAGGTCCCTGTTCTGTGCCATGATCCGGGCCCTTTTCCGAAGTGTCAGACGGCCAACGGCACGGGGCGCACGGCGTTCCCGATGCGCGCGGTCGGGCTTGGCGGGGCGGCCGGGGCAGCACACGACCGCCGGATCCCTGCAGGGGCTGGCGCAGGGCAGCGCTTGGGCTTAGGTAGCGGACCGTGACACCGAAGGATCTCGCTTCCGCCGAACCACCGTTCGAGATCGTCGCGCCCGGCGCCGGCTCGGACATCCTGCTGCTGTGCGACCATGCGTCGAACCGGGTGCCGCGCTGCGTCGCCGGCGGGGACCTCGGGCTCGACCCGGTCGAGATGGCACGGCACATCGCCTACGACATCGGGGCGCGCGGCGTGACGCTCGGCCTTTCGGCGCGGATCGGGGCGACGGCGATCCTGTCGCGCTTCTCGCGGCTGGTGATCGACCCGAACCGCGGCGAGGACGACCCCACGCTCGTCATGCGGCTCTACGACGGGACGATCGTGCCCGCGAACCGCCGGGTGACGCCCGAGGAGGTCGAGCGGCGGCTGGCGGCCTTCCACCGGCCCTATCACGCGGCGATCGGCGCGGAGATCGACCGCCGGATGGCGGCGGGGCGGCCGCCGGTGCTCATCGCGATCCATTCCTTCACGCCGAAGCTGATCGCCGGGCGGCCGCGGCCCTGGCATGTCGGCGTGCTCTGGCATCGGGACGGGCGGGTGGCGCTGCCGCTGATCGAACGCCTGCGCCGGGAGGCCGACCTCTGCGTCGGCGAGAACCAGCCCTATGACGGGCAGCTCGAGGGCGACACGCTCAGCCGGCACGGAACGCGGCGCGGCCTGCCGCACGTCCTGATCGAGCTGCGCCACGACCTGATCGATACCGAAGCCGGCCAGGCGGCCTGGGCCGAACGGCTCGCGCCGATCCTCGAGGCGGTGGCCGGCGGGCTTGAAATGGGAGAAAGCTGATGGACGACCAGACCAGGACCGAGATCGAGGCGGCGGCCTTCCGTGCGCTGCGCGACCATCTGCGCCAGCGGACGGACGTGCAGAACATCGACATGATGAACCTGACGGGCTTCTGCCGGAACTGCCTCAGCCGCTGGTATCAGGAGGCGGCGGCGGAGCGGGGAGTCGACCTCGGCAAGGACGACGCGCGGGAGATCGTCTACGGCATGCCCTACGACGAGTGGCGCGCCAGGCACCAGACCGACGCGAGCCCCGAGGCCAGGGCGAAGTTCGCCGACAGCCACTGACCGCGGCGCGCCGGACGGG
>SKOX01000433.1 GCA_007119835.1 Paracoccaceae bacterium | reverse complement strand
TCGCCGTCGAGGCCGGCGCATCCCTGTCCCTCGACCACGGGCACGCCGCGGGCGCGCGCGCCGCCGGCGGCTATGCCGGGCTGACGCTGCGGTTCTGACCCGCCAAGGCCGGCTTCCGCGCGCGGGCAGGCGCCCCGGCTCCCGAAACGACGCTGTAACAGGTGGCTTCGCACCGCGAGCGCGGCTATAGGAAAGCGAGACGAAAGGGAACCGCGCCCGAGGTGAACAAGGCGCCGCCGTGGATCCGGGTCAGGATCCGGCGGTCGCAGAGCTCGTTGAGATCCTTGCGGATGGTCTGCGGCGTGACGGCGAAGTGCGTGGCGAGATCCTCGACGCCGACGCGACCCTGCGCCTTCGCCAGTTCCATGATCTGGGCGATCCTCATCACTCGAGCAAGTTCGAACGGACGGCGCCGGTGCGCATCGCCCACATCTCGATGGTGGACACCTTCATCACCGACCACTGCTGCCCGTCCGCCATCCGCGACCTGTGCCAGGAAGCCGGCGTCGATGTCATCGAGGTCCAGGTGACGTGATCCGCGGCAGCGGCAGCATCATCTTTCGTTTGACCTTCGGGTTTTTTTCGCCACCCTTCAAATCGAACACGGATCGCAAGAATCCGCGACAAGATCCGAGGGGAGGCGTCCGCGAGCCTGAGAACCGATGGATGAGGCGCGATTCGACGTCCTCGTGATCGGCGGCGGCATCAACGGCTGCGGCGTCGCGCGCGACGCGGCGGGGCGCGGGTTCAGCGTGCTGCTCGCGGAGATGGCCGACCTCGGCAGCGGAATCTCGTCCTGGTCGACCAAGCTGATCCACGGCGGCCTGCGCTATCTCGAGCATTACGAGTTCCGCCTCGTCCGCGAGGCGCTGCGCGAGCGCGAGCGGCTCTGGGCGAGCGCGCCGCACGTCGTCCGGCCGCTGCGCCTCGTGCTGCCGCACCAGGCCGGCCTGCGTCCGACCTGGCTGCTGCGCCTCGGCCTTTTCCTCTACGACCACATCGGCGGGCGCCGCCGGCTGCCGGCGACCCGCACGCTCGACCTGCGGCGCGACCCGCTCGGCCGGGCGCTGCGCCCCGGCTTCTCCACGGCCTTCGAATTCTCCGACTGCTGGGCCGACGACGTCCGGCTCGTGGTCCTCAACGCCCGCGACGCCGCAAACCGCGGCGCAACCATCCGCACCCGCACGCGGGTGGCCGCCGCCCGGCGCGAGGGCGACCTCTGGGCCGTGACGCTCGAAGACCGGCGCAGCGGAGAGCGCGAGGTCGTGCACGCGCGCTGCCTCGTCAACGCGGCGGGCCCGTGGATCGACCAGGTGATCTCCGACGCGCTCGGCGCCGGGCCGGGCGCGCGCCGCAACGTCCGGCTGGTGCAGGGCAGCCACATCGTCGTGCCGCGCACGTCCGGCGACGACCGCGCCTTCTTCTTCCAGGCGGCGGACGGGCGCGTGATCTTCGCGATCCCCTACGAGGACGCCTTCACCCTGATCGGCACGACCGACCGCGACTACACCGGCGACCCGCAGGCGGCGACCGCGACGGAGGCGGAGATCGCCTATCTCTGCGCCGCCGCGAGCGACTACCTCGCCGCGCCGGTGCGGCCCGAGGACGTCGTCTGGTCCTTCTCCGGCGTCCGGCCGCTCTACGACGACGGCGCCTCCAAGGCCCAGGAGGCGACGCGCGACTACGTCCTGCGGTCCGGGGGCAGCCCCGCCGTCGTCAACATCTTCGGCGGCAAGCTCACCACCTTCCGGCGGCTCGCCGAAGCCGTGCTCGAACGCGTCGAGGGCGCGCTCGGCCGCCGCGGCCCGCGCTGGACCGGGGAGGCGACCCTTCCGGGCGGCGACTTCCCCATGGAGGGCCTCGGCGACCTGGCGGCCGGGCTGGAGGCCCGGCATCCGTGGCTTCCCGAGGGCGAGGCATGGCGGCTCGCCCGGCTCTACGGCACCGAAGCCGGCAGGATCCTCGGCGGCGCCACGGGGCCCGACGACCTCGGCCGCCAGTTCGGCGCAGGCCTGACCGAGGCCGAGGTGCGCCATCTCGTCGAGCGCGAATGGGCCGAGACCGGCGACGACATCCTCTGGCGCCGCACCAAGCTCGGCCTGCGCATCACGCCCGACCAGGCCGCGCAGGTCGACGCCTTCGCGCGCGACCTGGTCGCCGCGCGCCGCGCCGTGGCGGCGGAATAGAAGAAAAGGGGGGAGGCGCATGCTGGAGCTTGAGAACGTCACCAAGATCGTCGAGGGCGAGGCCCATATCCGCGACGCCTCGCTCCGCCTCGAGAAGGGCACGCTCAACGTGCTGCTCGGCCCGACGCTGGCCGGCAAGACCTCGCTGATGCGGCTGATGGCCGGACTCGACCGGCCGACGAGCGGCCGCGTGCTGGTCGACGGCAACGACGTGGACGGCGTCCCCGTGCAGCGGCGCGGCATCGCCATGGTCTACCAGCAGTTCATCAACTACCCGACGCTGACGGTCTACGAGAACACCGCCTCGCCGATGCGGGTGGCCGGCCTCGACCGCTCGACGGTCGACCGCGAGGTGCGGCGCACGGCGGAGATCCTGCGGCTCACGCCGATGCTTGACCGGCTGCCGCTGGAGCTCTCCGGCGGGCAGCAGCAGCGCACCGCCATCGCCCGGGCCATCGTCAAGAAGGCGGGCCTCGTGCTGCTCGACGAGCCGCTTGCCAACCTCGACTACAAGCTGCGCGAGGAGCTGC
>SKOX01000294.1 GCA_007119835.1 Paracoccaceae bacterium | reverse complement strand
CGGGCGTTGCTGCAGCGCAACAGCGGATCCGGTGGATCCACGGCTCCCGCACCCGGAATGCCGATGCTGCTGTGCAGCAAAGATGCAGGCGCTGCGCACGGCGCGCCCAGTCCCGCGCCGGTTAACCTTGCCTTAACCAGGTCGTCAGCGGCGCCGGGCGGCGTTCTCGACGGTGCGGATGAAGACCTCGTGCTCGGCGCAGAGCTGGATCACGGAGTGTGGCGGCATGATGTCGGTGAAGAAGCCGTCGAGGTCGGCCAGGCTCGCGATCCTGACCGGGGCTGCGCGGGTGAACTTCATGTGGTCGGCGACGAGATAGCTCTTCCGCGCGTTCTTGATGATCGCCTGCGTGACCCGGACCTCGCGGAAGTCGTAGTCGAGCAGCGAGCCGTCGGCGTCGAGCGCCGCCGCGCCGATGATGGCGTAGTCGACCTTGAACTGTCCGATGAACTCCGCGGTGACGTCGCCGACCAGCGCGCCGTCGGCACGGCGCAGGATGCCGCCGGCCACGACCACCTCCGCGTTCGGGCTCTGGGCGAGGATGTTGGCGACGTTGAGGTTGTTGGTGATCACCATCAGGTTGCGGTGCCTGAGCAGCGCGCGCGCCACCGCCTCGGTCGTCGTGCCGATGTTCATGAAGATCGACACGCCGTCGGGGATCGTCGAGGCGACCAGCTGGGCGATCTCCTCCTTCTCGCCCGCGGCGAGGCTGCGGCGGTCCTCGTAGCCGATCGCGATGATCCCCGAGGGCATCATCGCCCCGCCATGCACCCGCGTCAGCTGGCCGCTGTCGCACAGCTCGGTGAGATCGCGGCGGATGGTCTGCGCCGTGACGCTGAAGTGGTTGGCAAGCTCCTCCACCGTCACCTTGCCCGCGTCGCGTGCGAGTTCGAGGATCTCCGCGTGCCGGAAGTTCTGCGCCATGCACCTGCGTCCCGTCCTCGGGCACCGCCTCCCCGGTGCCGCTTTTCTCGCACACTCTTCGCCTCAGGCGTCACCGCACGCAAGCGGCGGATGCCGCCGGGCGAGACGGCAGCCTCTCCGGCCACCCGCCTGCAAGGGCCCGCGCCTGCACATCCCGACCCGTGACGACACCGGTCGTTCCGCCTAAAGAGGAGACATGAGGAGCCCCGCCAGAGGGCGCGACCGACCGGGAGAGAACCATGAAGCACGTCCTTGCCATCGACCAGGGCACCACCTCGACCCGCGCCATCCTGTTCGACGAGGCGATGCGCGCCGTCGCCTCCGCTCAGGAAGAGTTCCCCCAGCACTATCCCCGGTCGGGCTGGGTCGAGCACGATCCGGGCGACATCTGGGGCACCACCGCCGCCGTCGCCCAGGGCGCCATCGAGCGCGGCGGGGTCGCCCACGGCGACATCGTGGCGATCGGCATCACCAACCAGCGCGAGACCACGCTCGTCTGGGAGCGCGATACCGGCCGGACCCTCGGCCGCGCCATCGTCTGGCAGGACCGGCGCACCGCCGCCTACTGCGGCGAGCTCCGCGCGGCGGGCCACGAGCCGATGGTCACCGCGCGCACCGGCCTGATCATCGATCCCTACTTCTCGGCGACCAAGCTGAAGTGGATTCTCGACGACCACGACGGCGCCAGCGCCCGCGCCGCCCGGGGCGAGCTCCTGTTCGGCACGGTCGACACCTACCTGATCTGGCGGCTGACGGGCGGCGCCGTCCACGTCACGGACGCCACCAACGCCTGCCGCACGATGCTCTACAACATCCACGAGGGGCGCTGGGACGAGGAGATCCTCCGCCTGCTCGACATCCCAGCCGCCATGCTTCCGGAAGTGCGCGACTGCGCCGCCGAGTTCGGCACGAGCCGGCCGGAGCTCTTCGGCCACGCCATCCCGATCCTCGGCGTCGCCGGCGATCAGCAGGCGGCGACCTGCGGCCAGGCCTGCTTCCAGCCGGGGATGCTGAAGTCGACCTACGGCACCGGCTGCTTCGCGCTGCTCAACACCGGGCCGACGCCGGTGACGAGCCGCAACCGGCTGCTCGGCACCATCGCCTACCAGCTCGACGGGCAGCCGACCTACGCGCTCGAAGGCTCGATCTTCATCGCCGGCGCCGTCGTCCAGTGGCTGCGCGACGGGCTGAAGATCATCCGCAGCGCGCCGGAGTCCCAGACCCTCGCCGAAGCCGCCGACCCGGCGCAGGACGTCTATCTCGTTCCCGCCTTCACCGGCCTCGGCGCGCCCTACTGGGATCCGGACTGCCGCGGCGCGATCTTCGGCATAACCCGGAACACCGGCGCGGCCGAGCTCGCCCGCGCGGCGCTCGAGAGCGTCGCCTACCAGACCCGCGACCTCCTCGAGGCGATGCGGGGCGACTGGTCCGACGACGGCGCGGGCTCCGTCCTGCGCGTCGACGGCGGCATGGTCGCCTCGGACTTCGCCATGCAGGGGATCGCCGACATCGTCGGCCGCCCGGTGGACCGCCCGAAGGTCGCCGAGACCACCGCCCTCGGCGCCGCCTGGCTCGCCGGCATGCGCGCGGGCCTCTATCCCGGGCCCGACGAGTTCGCCCGCGGCTGGGCGCTCGACCGCCGCTTCGAGCCGCAGATGGACGCAGGCCGGCGCGAGGCGAAGTATGCCGGCTGGCGCGACGCCGTCGACCGGACGCTGACCCGCAGGCCGGGCGCCTGACGCGCGCGGCGGGCGCGGCCTCCCTTGGCGGCAGGGCAATCGGGTGAGTGAACT
>SKOX01000348.1 GCA_007119835.1 Paracoccaceae bacterium | reverse complement strand
CTCCCCTTCCGCCTGCCCGCCGCGCGTCCCTCGGGAGCGCGGCTCGGGGTCGTAGAAGGCCCGGGGTGGTCCCGGTCCTCTGCAGAAAGGGACGACCTCGATGACGAAGCTCTCCGATACCCAAGTGATCATCCTCTCGGCCGCCGCCCAGCGCGACGACGGCAACGTGCTGCCGCTGCCGGGCTCTCTCCGCGGCGGCGCCGCCGCAAAGGTGGTTGGCGCGCTGCTCTCCCGCGGGCTCATCGCCGAGCGCGTCACCGACGGCATGGCCAAGGCAGACCCGGCGCTGAACCGCATCTGGCGCAACGAGCCGGACGGCCGCGGCGTGCTACTCATCATCACGCCGGCCGGGCTCGAGGCGATCGGCATCGATTCGCCCGCCGACCCGGAAGCCGCCGCGGCTGATGAGCGCGCCACCGGCGCGCCCCCGGCCGCTGATGTCCCGCCGGTCGAGCCTGCGCCGAAGAAGCGGGGCGGGCCGAGGAAGGCGGCCACCACGGTCGCGGACGTCGCGTCAGCGCCGAAGACCCGCGACGGCACCAAGCAGGCGCAGGTCATCGCCATGCTCCGGCGCCGCGAGGGCGCGACCATCGCCCAGATCGTCGAGGGCACGGGATGGAGGGCTCACACCGCACGTGGATTCTTCGCCGGGGCGCTGAAAAAGAAGCTCGGGCTCGAGGTCACCTCGGAGAAGGTCGGCAACGAGCGAATCTATCGGCTGCCGCCGGCCTGACGCGGGGCAGCCGATCATGCAGGGGACAGTCTTCCGTCGGGATGCGCGCCCGATGCGTATGGTTGAACCGCGGCAATCAAGCAGAAGTCGCCCAGATCGGGCGACGTCAGACGGTTGCTCAGGGCCCGGTGAAGGGCTCGTAGTCGCCGAGACAGCGGCCCGCGCGAGCCTCGAAAGCGGCGGTGAATACGGCGCTCGGGTTCAGGATGCCGTTCACCGCACGCGCAACTTCCAAGTCCATCTGCCGGGCGATCGCAGTCTCCGTGCCGGCCCGCGTGGCGAGGCTCACGTCGATGTCGAGTCCGACACCCACCGTCTGCGCAAAGGACGACAGGTCAAGGCGTGACCGGAAAACGCACATCGGGTCAGCCTCCTTGTTGACGTAGGCAGTGTGGCGACCGGCAAAGGTGGTCGCCACCTGCACGGCCGGCGGCAGCGTCGCTCCACACTCGGCGCCTGCGCTCTTGGCGAGACGTCCAGAGTGCTGGCCAGACGGAATGACTGCGCCGATGCGCACCGCATCGTTCCAGTCTTCGTTGTTCTCGCCGTAGATCAGTGTCGCACTGGCGGCCAGTTCCTGCTCGAAGAGCGTGAAGCTGAGCAGGGAGCAGCTGGAGTCGGCAGGATCGACGGGATTGACCAATGCGTTCGCGGGCGTGCCTTCGATGTCGCAAGAAAGGGTCAGCCCCGGCCCGGCCTGTCCTGGCACAACGCTGCAAGCGCTCTGCACGCCGGCATCAGGCTGCTCCGGAGTTTCGGTGCAGCCCGAAAGAAGAGCGAGGGTCATGCAGCAGGCGAGGGCAGAGGGGATTTGACGCATTGCCTTAAGCTCCCGGCGCCCGAGGCGGGCGTGCTGGTTGACGGCGGGATCGGGAACTCTGTGGATACAGGTGAACTTCCGTGAGAGTGCCTGCGGCTCACGATTCTGTCAACGCGCTGCGGGCCGGTGCGGGCCGGTGCCCAGGGCCTCCTCAGCGTGGTCGATGCCCGCCAGTGAACGGGGGCTTTCGGCGAGGCGCTCGACGTTCCCGGTTTCACGACCGTGGCATACTCTCGCCGCTGGTCGCCGGCCTGGGCATTCAGGTCGCCACGAACGCAATCCCGCCGGCACTATGGTCTGCGCAGTCTGCGACCCGTGCTCTGGTTCACCCGCTCCGTGCCCGCAGCCTCTCGAACAGCCGCCGGAGCGCGTAGCCTCTGACGAGCGATGCGCCGACGAACACGAGGCCGATCGTCAGGTTGTCGCGGAGGCTTGGGCGGAACCCGAAGTGCGGGAACACCACGATCTGCGTCACCACCGCGATTGCATAGCCGGCGACCACGTTCGCAGCGGCCTCAATGAGCGACATGGCGCGCGATTGCTTCATTCCGCTCGCGACGTTGTCTGTCGTCGATGTCGTCATGTCGTCATGCTGCGCCCCACTGGGCGGCCATTGCCGCATCTGGCCGAGCAGGATCGGGTTCTCCACCGCAATGCGCGGGATCGGCGCCGCGAGCATGGCGAGGAAGAACGCGGCCGCGTGGCCAAGGTTGGCCCACCGGTCGCCATCGGCGCCGTTCTCCCGTCGGCAGCCGAGGTAGAGATGCTTCGCGCCGCTGTTGGCGAGGAAGGTGCAGGGCGGGTGCGCGATCATCAGATCCCAGCCTTGGTGCAGGATGTCCCGGACGTCTCCGACGATGTGCGGGCCTGGCCGTTCGGAGGGCAACAGGGCGCAGGAAAAGGCGTCGTGGCCGCGCGCGAGGAAGGCGTCCCGGACCACGCCGGAGAACTCGCAGGCAACGAGGATGCGCATGACCGGGTCACGCGGGCTCGGCACCGGCCACGGCACCGGCCGCGGCACCGGCCGCGGCACCCGCCCGCTCGGCCTGCAGCGCGGCGAAACGCTCGCCCGAGCCCTCCAGCAGCGCCGAATTGCCGGTGAACCGCTGCCAGCGCTCGACGATCACGTCGGCGTACTTCGGGTCGAGCTCCAGGAGCGCCGCCGTCCG
>SKOX01000443.1 GCA_007119835.1 Paracoccaceae bacterium | reverse complement strand
GTTCCTGAGGGAGGCGCGACATGATGCAGCACGACGGCATGGGCCGCGGGATGGACTGGATGCACTGGGGCGGGCCGTTGGTCTGGCTACTCATCCTTCTGATTCTCATCCTCGGGGCCGTGGCCTTGGTGAGGTACCTTCGCGGACCCGGCAGGTAGCGCCCGGCAGGCTTCGAGGGCGAGACATTGGAAGATTGTGCCCACGGCATCCGCGAGAACCTGGGGCAGTTCCTGCACCAGCTCCTGCAGGTCCTCCTCGTCGGCTTCGCCATCGGGATGATGCGGACCGTGGTGCCGGCGCTCGCGGAGGAAGAGTTCGGCGTCGCGCGCGGCTCCTTCCTCATGCTCAGCGCATTCGTGGTCGCCTTCGGTGTGGTCAAGGGGGCGCTGAACTTCGTCGCCGGCCGCCTCTCCGAGCGGATCGGCCGCAAGCAGGTCCTGCTCATCGGCTGGGTGGTCGCCCTGCCGGTCCCGCTGATGATCTACTTCGCCCCGAACTGGGGCTGGATCGTGGCGGCGACCGTGCTTCTCGGCATCAACCAAGGGCTCTGCTGGTCGATGACGCAGACGGCGAAGCTCGACATCACGCGACCGGACCAGCGCGGCCTCACGATCGGCCTGAACGAGTTCTCCGGCTATGTCGGCGTCGCGCTCGCCGGCATCATCACCGGCTATGCGGCGACGGCGCTCGGCCCGCGGGAAGGGCTGCTGGTGTTCGGAGCCGCGGTCGTGATCGTGGCGCTCGTCCTGACGCAGGTCTGGGTGCGCGACACGCTGCCCTGGGCGCGGGCGGAGGCTTCGGGGCAGGCGCGGCCCGCCGCCTCCGCCTTCCGCCCGCGTTACGCTGCAGGCGTTCCGCATGATCCCACGACGCGCGAGGTCTTCACCCTGATCTCCTGGCGTGACCGCCGGCTCGCGGCCGTCTGTCAGGCGGGGCACGTCGAGAAGTTCGTCGACGCACTCGTCTGGGTGATCCTGCCCGTCTTCCTCTACCAGCGCGGCATCAGCCTGCCGAACATCGGCTGGATCGCCGGCGTCTACGGGTTCGTCTGGGGCGGCGCGCAGCTCTTCACCGGCCGGCTCTCGGACCACGTAGGCCGGCTCTGGCCGAACGTCCTCGGCATGTGGATCTGCGGTGGCGGCGTGGCGCTCTTCCTGTTCGGCCACGGCGTGATCTGGTGGTCGTTCGCAGCCGCGGTCACCGGCTTCGGCATGGCGCTGCTCTACCCCAACCTGTCGGCCGCGGTCGCGGACGTCTCGCCGCCGTCGTGGCGCGGCTCGGCGATCGGCATCTACCGGTTCTGGCGCGATCTCGGCTACGGCGTGGGCGGGCTCGGCCTCGGCCTTGCGGCGCATTTCGCCGGGGCGCTCGACGCGGCCTTCTGGTTCGTCGCCGCCTCGATGTTCCTCTCCGGCGCCCTCCTCTGGTGGTGGGGCGAGGAGACCCATCCGCGTCTCAACCCGGCCGATCCGGCGCCCGACACAGCCAGCAGGAGCGCATCATGAAGACACTCTTCATCCTCAACGACCCGCCCTACGGGACCGAGCGCGCCTTCAACGCCCTCCGCCTCGCGCTGGCGATGGCGAAGAACGGATCCGAGATCACCGTCTTCCTGATGGCCGACGCCGTCGCCGGCGCGAGGCAGGGCCAGAAGACGCCCGACGGCTACTACAACATCGAGCGGATGCTGAAGCGCGTTCTGGCCACCGGCGGCACCGTCCTGCTCTGCGGGACCTGCATGGACGCCCGCGGCCTGCGCGACGACGAGGTCCTCGAAGGCGCGATGTCCGAGCGCCTTAAGAGCACCCTTGCGAGGACGCGCTCGCCATGGCCATCCGGAACCGCCGGCCGCCGAAGGGTCTGGTCCATCATTCGGATCGCGGCGTACGCCTGTGGCGACTATCGCACGCTTCTCCGGCTCCACGGCATCGAGGCCTCGATGAGCCGCAAGGGGAACTGCCTCGACAACGCGCCCATGGAGAGCTTCTTCGGCTCTCTCAAGACCGAGCTCGTCCACCGGACGCGGTTCGGCACTCGCGTCGAGGCGAAGGCGGCACTCTTCGAGTACATCGAAATCTTCTACAACCGCCGCCGGCGTCATTCGAGCATCGGCTACCGCACGCCAGCGTAGGCGCGGGTCGACATGACTATGGCTCAGGCCGCATAGAGGAAGAGCGCACTGGTCCGGAGATCGGGGGCAACGTCAGAGAATGATGTCCGGCCGGCCTTCCGGGTTCGGCCGGAGCAAATCTCGAGCAGAAAGCATCAACACGGTTGGCGCCTGCATTTTTACGCCACTTCCCAGAAATGGGTGCGGCGGGGCGCAGTCGCTGGTGATGACTTGGTGAAGGTGCGCGTTCCGGGCCATCCGGCCGGCTGTTCCGACGACATTCGGGCGCCGGTTCCGGAGCTTCAGGTTCCGCACCGTGGCGGGTTCAGTTGGCCCGCGATCAACGGCTCGCGCGCATCATCCGGAGCCAGAACTCGGACATTCTGGCGCCCTGGCGCATCCATGCATCGGCCAGGATGCGCATGCTGTCGGCCCGACGCGCGAGGAGTTCGGTCGGGCTTAGTGCGCTGGCCAGCGCTTCCGCAGCTTGCATGTTGGCCTCAATGCTCATCCGGGAGATCTCGGCCGCCTCGTTCAGGACCGCATGCGTCTCGGAAAGCGACGCAATTGTCGGTGCGCCGGAGAGGGAAGACAGGAAGCCGAGACCGGGCACGACAGCC
>SKOX01000070.1 GCA_007119835.1 Paracoccaceae bacterium | reverse complement strand
ATGATGGATCCCGGCTGGGCAAGAGGGATGATCGTGGTATCGTCGTTCATGGCGTATCGCTCCTTCGGGAGGTTCTGGCAGGCTTCGACACCCGCCACGATACGCCGCCTTCTCAGGCCGCCACCCATTCTCGGCCATAGCTCTCCGCCGCCAGTGTTCGCGTCATCGTCCGGCCCTCCTTCTCGCCCGTTCCGGGATGGCGTCGCACAGCGTCATGCCACCCCCGTAAGGTCGCGAGTCTCCAGAGAGGTCATACAACACACTCCCCGGCGCGCCACACCGACCGCCAGCGCGTCCTCCGCCAGCGTCCCCTCGGGGATGTCCTTGAGCGCCGCCGCCGCCTCTATTCTGGCGCCGGATCCGTTCAGCAGGCTCTCCACGGCAAGCGAAGTCTCCTCCACCTCGGCGCGCACATGACTGCGATCTGCCTTCATACCTCAGGCGGCTTCAGGACGCGTGGCTCATCACCGGACCAGTAGCGGCTCGGCATGGCATGTGAAACCGCATCTGTCGATGCGCATGAAGCAGCGGGCGATCCGCGCGCATACCGCAACAACTGCGCGGCCTTGAGCAGAGCGGCCGTCGTGGCCGATGCGGGTCAGCGCCATCGCAACCGCTCCGGCAGCGAGCCGCTCGTTCTTGGCCCCGGCTGACGCGCGCCGGGATAGAGACCGCCGAGATCCGTCGCCCCGTCCATGATGCCATGAACCCGGTTCGGCACGACGACGAACTGGTCCTCGTTCGCACCCGGGTCCGTCCGGATCCTTGCCGCAGCTGCCGTCGCCGCGGCGGGACGGGTCGCTCGCGACGACGGACCGCGCTCTCGCTTCGCGTTGATCCGCATGAGGCGTGCCTCGGAATGCGCTAAGGCGCATTCACCGCCAAAGCCCGCCCCTGCCCTGCCGCCTCAGCGCGCCGTGGTGCAATGCAGCTTAGGGTCTCCTGTGGCACCAGTTCGATCGCGATCTCGCCGGTCAATCGTCCGAGCTTTTGTTTCGGGATTATTCCCAATGCGTGCGGCCACGGGCGACTGCGCATCGAGCAAGGCAGGCGCCGGAACCCCACGGCCGACGCGCCGTTCTGCTGCATATGCGAGAGGACCCCTGCCGATGACCGACGCTCAACCCTTCCGCCTGCCCGAGAGCTTCGATACCGCGCTCGTCCTCGGCGGCGGCAACGCGCTCGGCGCCTATCATCTGGGCGCCTGCGAGAACCTCTTCGCGGCAGGACTTCGGCCCGGCTGGCTGGTCGGCACCTCGATCGGCGCCGTGACGGTCGCAATCCTCGCCGGCAATCCGCCTGAGACGCGGCTCGAGCGGCTGCGCACCTTCTGGCGGGACGCGATGCAGGCGAGTGCCGGGATCACGGCAGATCACGTCCCCGACTTGCTGCGCTCGCGCTTCAACAACGATTTCGCGCTCTCGGCACTGCTCTTCGGGCGGCCGGGGCTCTTCCGCGGACGGTTTCCCGGGCTCTGGTCGATCCTGCCCTTCGTGCCGCCCGACCTCGCGCTGCGCGATCACGCCCCGCTGCGGGCCACGCTGGAGCGCCTCGTCGACTTCGACCGGCTGAACGGCGCACCCGAGCGCGTGTCGATCAACGCGATCGACATGGTGACCGGCAACGAGGTGTGGTTCGACAACCGGGACACGGGGATCGAGCCCGACCACCTGCTGGCGAGCACCGCGCTCGCGCCGCTCTTCCCGCCGGTCGAGATCGGCAGCCGGCTGCTCTGCGACGCGGGCTTCGGCAACAATCTTCCCTTCGACCGGGTCTTCCTCGAAGAGCCAATGCGCGACCTTCTCTGCGTGGCGATCGACGTCTACCACCTCGGGCACGGGCGGCCCCGCACCCTCGACGAGACCGTCGCCCGGGTGCAGGACATCGGCTTCGCCTTCCAGAGCCAGCGCGCAGCGGCGGGGATCCTCCGCGAGAGGAGCCTGCTCCGCCGCTTCGACCCTCAGAGCCCCTCGGCAATCCTCGCGCACCTCGCCTACCGAGCGCCGGGTCACCAGCGATCGCTGAAGCCGCTCGACTTCTCGCGCGCCTCGCTCGAGGAGCGCATCGATCAGGGACGCAAGGACGCCACCGCGATGCTCGCCCGGATCGCCGAGGCACCGCGCGACGCACCGCTCGCCCACCTGCAACTTCATCCCGCGCCCGAACACCAGCCCGCCGAGCCTTTGCCCGGCGCCTCCCGGCGACCGGGCGGGGGGCGACCCGGAACCGGGCGCACCAGCGCCGATGCCGGCGGTGCATGACCCTGTTTCGCCGCGGCCGATGCCGCTCCGGGGCGCATCCGATCAACGCCGCTGGCCCAGGATGCGACAACGACGGGTCAGGCGATCGAGGAGCGCGGTGGTCATCTTGGCGTCGCCAACGACTGCGGCCCACTCGCTGCAGCTGAAACTGGTGGTCATGGCGACGCTGGGGCGCTCGCAGTAGAGCCCGAACTGCAGGGCGTGCTTAGGCTCGGGGCGCCGCTTCAGCCTTGCGCGCAGCCACACGGCAGCCACCTCGAAATCCGGATCGAGGGTCTATCGCCCACGCGATATGCCCGGTTCATCAAGCCGCGCGGCAGAGGGCCGTGGCCTCCGAGCGCCTGCGGCGCTGAGCCGGCAGGGCAATCGCTTGAAGTGACAGAAGGTGGATTTCCGGAGGGAGTTTCGTGTGAATCTATGGGGGCCTCGGCAACGCGAGGTGCTCCATGGCCAGCCCGTCCCTTCTTGACCACTT
>SKOX01000130.1 GCA_007119835.1 Paracoccaceae bacterium | reverse complement strand
TACGAGGCGAAGAGCAACGTGCCGTCGCCGGCCTGCTTCTCACCCTGACCACCATCCTCCGACCGCATCAGCGCCCCGACCTCCGCCGTCCCCTGTCCATCGCCGCCCGTCCGTTCCCGGCGGCCTTCCACACGTAGTCTCCCGCGGCCGTTCTGTGAAGCCAGAAGCGTGGACGCGCCAGAAGGGGCGGCGGCCGGCGCGGTGCGAGCTCAGCCGACGAAGACGCTCCGGAGTGGCGGGAAGCCGTTGAAGCCGACCGAGGAATACGAGCTCGTATAGGCGCCGCAGGCGAGGATGCGCACCCGGTCGCCCTCGGCGAGCGCCAGGGGCAGCTGGACCGGGCGCTTCTCGTAGAGCACGTCGGTCGAGTCGCACGACGGCCCGGCGAGGATGCAGGGTCCGGTCTCGCCCTCGTGGCCGGTCTCGAGCTGGTAGCGGATCGCCTCGTCGGTGGTCTCGGCGAGGCCGGAATACTTGCCGATGTCGAGATAGACCCAGCGCGCCAGGTCGGCCGGGTCCTTGCGCGCGACGAGGAGGACCTCGGCGAGGATGAGACCCGCCTCCGCGACCAGGCCGCGGCCGGGCTCGGCCATCACCGCGACGTCGCCGAAGCGGGCGCGGACCATGCCGATCACGGTGCGGGCATAATCCTCGGTCGCGGGCGTCTCCTGGCCGTAGAAGGCGGGAAAGCCGCCGCCGATGTTGAGGAGCGAAAGCCGGTGGCCCGCCGCCTCGGCCTCGGTCCAGAGCGCGAGGGCCGCGTCGAGGGCGCCGCGCCACATGGCGGGCTCGCGCAGCTGCGAGCCGGCATGGAAGGAGATGCCGGCGACCTCGAGGCCGAGGAAGCGGCCGAGGTCCATCAGCCGCAGCGCCTCGCGCCGGGTGGTTCCGAACTTGCGGCAGAGCGGCCAGTCGGCCTCGGACTCCTCGATCAGGAGCCGGACGAGGACGCGGGCGCCCGGCGCGTGGGCGGCGATCTTGCGCACCTCCTCCTCGGCGTCGACGGCAAACTGCCGGATGCCGGCGCGGTGCGCCCAGGCGATGTCGGCGGCGCGCTTGATCGTGTTGCCGAAGGCGATGCGCTCGGGCGCGATGCCGAGCGATAGGCAGAGCGCGATCTCGCCGCGCGAGGCGGCGTCGAAGCGGCAGCCCATCCCGGCGAGGGCGGCGATGACCTCGGGTGCCGGGTTCGCCTTGACCGCGTAGTGGATCGCGGCGTCGCCGAGGCCCGCGGCGAGCGCGCGGTACTTGGCGCGCAGCAGGCCGAGGCCGAAGACCATCACCGGGCCGTCATAGGCGGCGGTGCGGATGAAGGTCTCCTGGGCCGGCGTGGCCGCCGAGCGGAGCGGGTGCGGATCGATCGCGCGCGGGGAAACCCCCGCGAGGGCGGCAGCGTCAAGCATGCGCATCTCCATCAGTCCCGGGGCAAGGCGCCCGGCGTTCCCAAAAGAGACGTTACCGTCGCTACGTGAGTCGCCCGTATCGGACCGGTTTCCGGCAATCGACAGTGGGACTTACAGAGGCGCGTGCGTTGGCGTCAGGGGGCGCATATGCGTCCGACGCACTCGCGATGCAAGTGATTTTTCGCGCGAGCCGATAGCGCGCCCCAGTATCGCGATCGTCGCGCCGCTGCCGCGTCAGTGGCCGCGGCCGTGCCCGTGATCGCCCGGATGATCGTCGTGATGCGAGTGATCGCCGCCATGGCCATGCCCGTGGCTATGGCCATGCCCGTGGGCGGGGCCGGCGGCGACGGGCAGGACGACGTCGAGCGGGCCCGCGCGGTCGAGGATCAGCCGGACGGGGATGCCGGTTTCGGGATCCCATGCCTCGGTGAGGCCCATGAACATCAGGTGGTCGCCGCCCTGGGCGAGGGCGACGCTTTCGCCGGGCGGCAGGGCGATGTCCTCGACCTCGACCATGCGCGCGATGCCGTCCTCGAGGCGGTGGGTGTGCAGTTCCACCCGCTGGGCGGCCGGCGATTCGGCGGCGAGGAGGCGGTCTTCCGCCGCCCCGCGGTTGGTCAGGACGAGGTAGCCCGCGCCGGAGCGCGCGCCCGGCGCGGCGCGGGCGGTCCCGTCCGTCGCCACGATGTCGCCCGCGGCGCCGAGGACATCCTCGGCAGCGGCGGGCGCCGCGACGGCAACGGCGAAAGCAAGCACGAGAGCCTTCACGGACGGCCTCCCGGTGGTCGGGCGCGTCGCGGCCGTCAGGCCGCGGTTGCCTGGGCCTTCTCGATGTCGCGCTTGATCTTCAGCGCCTTCGGGCTCAGCTCGCGATCGGCCTGCTTGGCGAGGAAGGCGTCGAGCCCGCCGCGGTGGTCCACCGTCCGGAGCGTCGCCGCCGCGATGCGGAAGCGGAAGCTCTGGTTCAGCGTCTCGCTCGCCAGCGTCACCTCGTTGAGGTTCGGCAGGAAGCGCCGCTTGGTCTTGTTGTTGGCGTGGCTGACGTTGTTTCCGGTCATCACGCCCTTACCGGTCAGTTCGCAACGGCGAGACATGGGTCAGGTCCTTCGGGGCCGCTAAAGGAAAGCGGGCCGCCGGCGCGGCGGCCCGTGGTTGTTCGGAGCCGTGGCCTAGCGGAGGGTCGCCGGCGCGTCAAGCCCGCGCTCGGGCCGCGCCAGGGCTCCGAACTCAAATGACAGGTGACAGGGGCGGGGTTCTCTGAATCGATGCGGCGGCCCTGAATCGGAGCTGCTCATGATCCCGTCTTCCGCCGAAACCCTGCCCCGGAGGTCGC
>SKOX01000219.1 GCA_007119835.1 Paracoccaceae bacterium | reverse complement strand
TCAGCGCCTCGTGCGCGGCGGCCGGGCCATCGTCCGCGACCGCGGCCTCGAGCAGGTCGCGGGACTGCGCCGCGGCGCCTTTCGCCATGGCCGCGTGAGCCCGGGCCAGTGTCTCGTCTGCCGCTCGCCGGATCACGAGGCGTGGGCCAGGGGCGCCTTGCGCGCGGCCTCGGCGATGACCGAGAGCCTGAGCCAGCGGCCGATGCCCGCGGCGAGGCGGCGGTCGCCATGGAGCGTGATCTCGCCCGCATCGAGCGCGGCCCGGAGCGGGCGCTGGCCGATCCAGACGCGGCCCATCGCCCGCACCGTCGCGCGGACATGGAGGTCGACGTCAAAGCCGGGATCGGACTGGCAGAGATCGACCGCGTCGTCCTCGACCAGCAGCCACCAGCGGCGGAGCTCGGAGACGGCATCCGGGTATTCGAAGGCGAGCACGGTGCGGCCGCACGGCAGCGCGGCGGTGTCGATGCGACGGCGCATGTCCCACATCAGCACGCCGGCGTCCCAGTCGGGGCCGGCGAGCGCGCTCTCGACCCATTGCGCGCCCCAGAGCCCCATCGCGACGATGACCGGGCGCAGCGCCTCGCCCGAGGCGGTCAGGCGGTACTCGCCCATCCGCGCGTCGCGGCCGTGCGCGCCCCGCTCGACGATGCCGGCGGCCTCGAGCGCCTTCAGCCGCTGCGAGAGCAGCGCGCGCGACATCAGGGGCACGCCCCGGTGGATCTCGTTGAACCGGGTCGAGCCGCTGACGAGCTCGCGCAGGACGAGGGGCGTCCAGCGCGTCGCGAGAACCTCCGCCGCCTTGGCGACGGGGCAGAACTGGCCGTAGCCGGTGGGTGCAGGCATGGCGTGCCTCCCTTGGCGGCGCCGTCGCCGTCGGCCGGGAGCGCCGACGGGCCGGGGGAGCCTCGAGGCCCCGCCCTCCGGTTCACTTCCCGAACTGGAATCGAGGCGCCGCGATTGCGAGTCTCTCTCGCGTGCGGGGCGGATCGCTCCGCGCGATCCGGTGGGGGCGCGTGATCCGCCGGGATCGAGTCTACCCGGATTCGGCCCCGGAAGGCCATCCCGGCGGGACTGCCGCCATGGCCAGCCTGCCTCGCCCGCTCCGCGCCGGCTCGGACCGATGGAGGAGAGCATGCTGACACGCATTCACCTGATCCCGATCCGCATGGCGGCGGCCGCTTCGGCGCTGGCCGTGACGACCGCCTTGCTCGCGCCCGGTGCCGCCGGGGCCGAGGGGATCACGGCGGAGCCGCTGACCGAGCGGCTGGCCTTCGGCGACGAGGTCTCGTTCGCCATCACCCAGCGGCTCGACGGTCTCGAGCCGCAGGAGGTCGAGATCCCCGACGGCACGCACCTCGCCGTGTCGCAATTCACCATCCCGCCCGGGGAGGTCTTCCCCTGGCACACCCATCCCGGCACGGTGCTGATCGGCATCAAGGAGGGCGACTTCGTCTTCGTCTTCGCCGAGGACTGCGTGGAGCGGGAATACGTGGGCGGCTCGGCGCTGGTCGACCCCGGCGACACGCCGCACACGGCGTGGAACCCGAGCGAGGAGACCGACACGGTGGTCGTCGCGACCTTCCTCGGCGTGCCGGCCGAGGGTGGGCTCACGATCCCCGTCCCCGAGGACGAGGCCGCAGAGTTCGACGCGCGCTGCGGGATCGAGACGCCGGGCGAGCACACGCACTGACGGCGCGGCCGCACAGCAGACGGCAGTCCGCAGCCTTTTCGAAGACGCCTCGCGCGGCGCCTCGACGGGCGCCGCGCCCGGCGATCGGGCCGATGGATCGCCGCCGGTTCACGTCGCGAACTGGAAACGGGCGCCCGCGACCCCGACTCTATGGCGCGTGCCGGGCGGATCGTTCCGCAGGACGCCGCGGGGCGGGCCGCGCGCGCCTTCGGCAGGTGGCACCGTCCGCCGTCCGCTCCGGCTTCCAGGCCCGCGCCGGCCGCGGCAATCCTGCGCGCGGCCGGGCGTGGACCGACAGCAGGAGGAGAGCGTCATGACGCGCAACCACCTGACCATGGTCCGAATGGCCGGCGTCGCGTCGGCGCTGGCGCTGACAGCCGCGCTGATCGCCGCGCCCGGGCCGGCCGGTGCCGACGAGGTCGCGGAGAACTGGCTGACGGAACGGCTGGCCTTCGAGGGCGCGGTCTCGATCACCGTCACCCAGCGGCTCGAGGGGCTCGATCCCCAGGAGGTCGAGATCGAGGACGGCTCGCACTTTGCCGTGGCCGAGTTCACGCTGCCGCCGGAGACGGTCTTTCCGTGGCATACCCATCCCGGCACGCTGCTGATCGGCGTCGAGGAGGGCGCGTTCGTCATCGTCTTCGCCGAGGACTGCGTCGAGCGGGAGCTGTCCGCGGGCTCGGTCATCGTCGATCCGGGCATTGCCGAGCACATGGCCTGGAATCCGAGTTCCGACTCCGAGACGGTGCTCGTCGCTACCTATCTTGGCGTGCCGGAGGAGGGTCCGCTGACGCTGCCCGTGGACGAGGACGAGGCGGCGGCGCTCGACGAAAGCTGCGCCATCGAAGCGCCGGGCGAGCACGCGCACTGATGGCGGGGCACAGTGGCGGCGGGCGCGGGTGCGCGCGCCGCCGGCCAAGAGCTCAGGCGGCGAGGCGCCGGCAGAAGCAGGAGGCGCGGATCGGCCGTTCGGCGCGGGCGGCGGCGCGGTCGAGCTGCAGCTTGACGTGGCGCGCCTCCACGGTCTCGCTGCGCCGGGTGAGGCATTC
>SKOX01000462.1 GCA_007119835.1 Paracoccaceae bacterium | reverse complement strand
GGGTCGAGCACGCCATCGAGCACCGCGTTGCGGAACGGCGCGCCGTGGTTGAACCGCTCGCCGTCGGTCGGGCCGCCGGTGTCGGAATGCGCGTCGAGATGGATCATGCCGACCGGCCGCTCGCGCCCCAGCGCCCGCAGGATCGGATGGCTGATCGAATGGTCGCCGCCGACGAAGTCGATCCCCTTCAGCCCGCGCAGGATCGCCTGGGCCTCCCGCGTCGTCAGGCCGCCGATCTCCGGCGTGCCGGTGCCCGGCGCGAAGGCGGGATCGAGCACGTCGATGTCGAAGGACAGGTAGACCGGCCCCTCCCCCACCACCGCGCGCGCCCGGTTGATCACCGCCGGGAGGCCCATCAGGTCGATCTCCTCGGCATGGATGCACGTCATGCCGGCGTCGGTCGCGAACTCGTAGAGGTATTCCGACGCGCCCCTGAGCCCGATCTGCACCGTCCGCGTCGGGTCGAGCACGCCATCGAGCACCGCGTTGCGGAACGGCGCGCCGTGGTTGAACCGCTCGCCGTCGGTCGGGCCGCCGGTGTCGGAATGGGCGTCGAGATGGATCATCCCGACCGGCCGGTCGCGCCCCAGCGCCCGCAGGATCGGATGGCTGATCGAATGGTCGCCGCCGACCGAGAGCGGCCGCACCCCCTGCGCCGCCATCGCGCCGATCCAGGCCTCGATCTCGGCATGGGAGGCGGCGAGGTCGTAGCGCCCGGAGAAGGGCACGTCGCCCACGTCGGCCACGGCAAGCTCGTGCAGCGGCGCGGTCTCGAGGACGTGGTTGTAGGGCCCGACCCGCTCGATCGCCCGCACCGCCCGCGGCCCGAAGCGGGTGCCGGTGCGGTTGGTGACCGCGAGGTCGATCGGCATGCCGGTGATCCCGACGTCGAGCCCGCCGAAATCGGGCGCGGCGGGATCCTCCGGCCGACGGTAGGGCGCATCGAGGAAGGTCGGGATGCCCGCGAAGGGCGCCGGCCGCCGCCCGCCCTGGAAGATCCGCTCCGCCACGCGCGCGTAGCGCGGGTCGTGCATCCGCCCGCCCGGATCGTCGCCGTAGCGCGCCCGAAGCCGCGCAAGCTCGTCCGCATTCCAGCCCATCGACGCCTCCCCTTCTGGCCCGCGGCGGCATGACGGCCACGCCGTGTGCGCCCCGCTCGCCGCCAGGCAGAGCCAGCAGCCGGCGGATCCCGCCTGGGGCGAGCCTAGCGGAAGGTGCGGCGGCTGCCCAGCGCTACTCCACGATCCCGGCGGTCTCGACCACCGCGTGCAGCAGGACGTCGGCGCCCTTCTGCGCCCATTCGGGCAGGATGTCCTCGGCCTCGTTGTGCGACAGGCCGTCGATGCACGGGCAGAAGATCATCGCCGTCGGCGCGACCCGGTTGATCCAGCAGGCGTCGTGCCCGGCGCCGCTCACCATGTCCCGGTGGGCGTAGCCGAGCCGCTCCGCCGCCCGACGCACCGCTGCCACGCAGCCTTCGTCGAAGGTGACCGGCGCGAAATGCCCCGCGACCTCGATCTCGATGCCGAGGCCGAGCTCGGCGGCGATGGCCCGCGCCTCCTCCTCGACCCGCGCCTTCATCGTGTCGAGCGTCGCCGGGTTCGGGCTGCGGACGTCGGCGGTCAGGACCGCCTTGCCGGCGATCACGTTGCGGCTGTTGGGATGGACCTCGACATGCCCCACCGCGCCGACCGCGTCCGGCTGGTTGTCCATCGCGATCCGGTGCACGGCTTCGGTGATGCGCGCCATCCCGAGGCCCGCGTTCACCCGCATCGGCATCGGCGTCGAGCCGGTATGGGCCTCCCGGCCGGTCAGCGTGATCTCGAGCCACCACAGGCCCTGGCCGTGGGCGACGACGCCGACATCCTTGCCCTCGGCCTCGAGGATCGGACCCTGCTCGATGTGAAGCTCGAAGAACGCCTTCATCGGCCGGGCCTGCGCCGGCTCCTCGCCCTTCCAGCCGATCCGCTCGAGCTCGTCGCCGAAGCGCTTGCCCTCCGCGTCGCGGCGGTCGTAGGCCCAGTCCTGGTCGATCACCCCGGCATAGACCCCCGAGGCGAGCATGGCAGGGGCAAAGCGCGTACCCTCCTCGTTCGTCCAGTTGCTGAGGACGATCGGGTGGCGCGTGCGGATGCCGAGGTCGTCGAGCGTCCGGATCACCTCGAGCCCGCCGAGCACCCCGAGCACGCCGTCGAACCGCCCGCCCGTCGGCTGGGTGTCGAGATGGCTGCCCATGACGACCGGCGGCAGGTCCGGCTCCGTCCCCTCGCGGCGGGCGAACATCGTGCCCATCGCGTCGACCGAGAGCGTGAGCCCCGCCGCCTCGCACCAGCGCGCGAAGAGCGCGCGGCCCTCGGCATCGGCGTCGGTCAGCGTCTGGCGGTTGTTGCCGCCCGCGACGCCCGGGCCGATCTCGGCCATCTCCATCAGCGCGTCCCACAGGCGCGCGCCGTCGATCCGCAGATTGGCCCCGACCTTTGCCATACCGTTTCCCGCCCTATTGCAGCCGCTTGAGCACGTCGCCGAGCGTGCCGACCAGCGTGTCGATCTGCTCGCGCGAGATGATGAGCGGCGGCGACAGCGCGATGATGTCGCCGGTGGTGCGGATCAGCACGCCCCTGTCGTAGCAGTCGAGGAAGGCCTGGAAGGCCCGCCGCGTCGGCTCGCCCGGGATGGGCTCGAGCTCGATGCCCGCGATCAGCCCCTCGTTGCGGATGTCGATGACGTTGGGCAGGCCGCGCAG
>SKOX01000505.1 GCA_007119835.1 Paracoccaceae bacterium | reverse complement strand
CTGACGCGGCGCCGGAACGGTGTCGGCACCTACATGGTCCAGACCGCCGCCCGGCTCCTCGCGCTCAGGGGCGTGGAGCGGATCGTGGCGCTGACCTTGACCCGCAATCGCGGGATGATCCGGCTTGGCGTGAGCTGCGGCGCCGAGATTGAAACCGACGGATCTGAGGTCGTGATCAGCTTCTCCGTGTCGCGCCTGCACAATTCCTATCTTGCGCGACGGGCGACCCAGGTCTTCGCACGGGAGACCCTGCGGCCGGAGACCTGAAGACCGGCCACATAGGAGCGTCAGCCGAGGCCGGCGCCGTGCTTGAGAATGACGGGGACGACGATCTCCTCCTCGTCGGTCAGGTGGCGGTCGAGGAACGTCTGAAACCGGGCAAGCTCCGCATAGAGCCGGCCCATCTCGCTGGTCGTGCCGGCCGGTGCGCTGAGGGCCGCGTCGGTCACCGTGGCGAGGCCGTGCAGCATCGGGTCGAGCGCGTGATGGTCGGCGTCGAGGAGCGCGAAGCCGCGCTCGAGCCGCGGCTCGAGGCGCACGAGCGCCGGGAAGTAGTGCACGTCCTCGACCGTATGGTGTCCGTGCAACTCGTTGACGAAGAGCGCCGCAAGGCGGTGGATCTGCGACGCGACCTGCCGCGGGTCGCGGCTGCGATCCAGGCCCCGCTGCGTCTCGGCGAGAAGCATCGCCTGGAGGCGGCGGAACATGAGATGCCGCTCCAGCCAGAAGCGGATGAGCCCGTCGAAATTCGCATGCCCCTCCCAGCCCTCCCGCGGGTACTCCTCGAGAAGAACGCGCAGGGCGTCGGGAAGGCCGGTGCGGGTGGCGAGGGCGAAGGGATCCTGCATGGCACTCATCTATGGCGTACCGGCGCGCGCATCAGCCGACCTGGCCGCAAGTCCACCACGGTAACCGTTTCTGCGATTTCTTACAGAGGCTTACGGCGTGTCCAGGTGTGGACCCTTTTGGGTGCAGGCGCGCTCGCCGATCCGAGATGCCCGCCCCGCCCGGAAACACGCGGGCGGACCTCCGGAAGGCCCGCCCGCGGAAATCCTCAGTTCTTCGACTTGTCGACCATGCGACCGGCGGTGATCCAGGGCATCATGCCGCGGAGCTTCTCGCCGACGGCTTCGATCTGGTGGGCGTCGTTGTTGCGGCGGATCGCCTTGAACGACGGCTGGCCGACGGCGCATTCCTGCATCCAGTCGCGCACGAACCGGCCGGACTGGATGTCCTCGAGGACCGCCTTCATCCGCGCCTTGGTCTCCTCGCGCGGCAGGATGCGCGGCCCGGAGACGTACTCCCCGAACTCGGCGGTGTTCGAGATCGAGTAGTTCATGTTGGCGATGCCGCCCTCGTAGATCAGGTCGACGATCAGCTTCACCTCGTGCAGGCATTCGAAATAGGCCATCTCGGGCTCGTAGCCTGCCTCGACCAGCGTCTCGAAGCCCATCCGGATCAGCTCGACGAGGCCGCCGCAGAGGACTGCCTGCTCGCCGAACAGGTCGGTCTCGCACTCCTCCTTGAAGTCGGTCTCGATGATGCCCGACCGCCCGCCGCCGATCGAGGCGCAGTAGGACTTGGCGATCTCCATCGCCGTGCCCGACGCGTCGTTCGCGACCGCGACGAGGCAGGGGACGCCGCCGCCCTTGAGGAACTCGCCGCGCACGGTATGGCCGGGGCCCTTCGGAGCCATCATGATGACGTCGACGCCGGGCTTGGGCTCGATCAGGCCGAAATGGATGTTGAGGCCGTGGGCGAAGGCGATGGCCGCGCCGTCCCGCAGGTTGTCGTGGATGTGGCGGCGGTAGGTCTCGGCCTGCAGCTCGTCAGGCATGGTCATCATCAGGATGTCGGCCCATGCGGCGGTCTCGGCGATGTCCATGACCTTGAGACCTTCGCTCTCCGCCTTGGCCCGCGAAGGCGAGCCCGCGCGAAGCGCGACCGCGAGCTCGCGCACGCCGGAATCCCGCAGGTTCAGGGCGTGTGCGTGGCCCTGGCTGCCGTAGCCGACGATGCCGATCTTCTTGTCCTTGATGAGATTGATGTCGCAGTCGCGATCGTAATAGACCCGCATTGTGGCGTTCCCTTCTGTCGGCCCGGAGCTGCTCTAAGGCGGCGGTTTTGCGGGGTTCCGATTGCGGATTTCGCGTCGAGATGCAAGGGAACTTCTGTCGGAGCCGGTCGCACCCGACGGCGCGGCGCAGCGCGTTTTCACTGCGGAAGTCCTTCGAAGTAACCGAGGGAGCCCGAAAAACGGCCCGTCCACGCGGGATCCGCCTTGCTGCCGTTCGGTGAGGCCGGGCGCGCGGGCAGGCAGTCGACGAAGATACCCTCTCGTCCCGGAAGTTATGCCGAAAAGCCACTGCCCGCTGTCGCTGTCCCTACCATCTACGCACGAAGGTTCGGGCCCTTGCGCATGCGATCGCGGCGTCCGCATGCCCTTCGCTGCGCCACGGGGATGCTGGCCGGAAGCAGGCCGCGCCGGAACCGAAAGCAGTTCGCCGCTTTAGTCTTGGTTGGAGGGGAGGCAGCGATGGCGGCAGGCCTGCATGGCACGGTCGGGAGCTTCTGGCGGGCGACTGCGGTCTCTCCCGGCTACCCTGCGCTCGGCGGGACGATCGAGACCGACACGGTTATCGTCGGCGGGGGCATCGTCGGCCTCACTGCGGCGCTTCGTCTGGCCGAGGAGGGTCGCTCGGTCGTCCTGCTCGAAGGGCTCACGATCGGCGGCCAGGTCACCGGCGGGTCGAGCGCCAAGATCACGACCCAGCATCGCCTCGTCTACCGCCACCTCATCGACACCCTGGGCGTCGAGCGCGCCCGCACCTACGCCGAAGCCAATGCCACCGCATGCGCCCGGATCCGCGGCTGGATCGTCGACAACGGCCTCGACTGCGACCTCGAGACCAAGGCGGCCTACACCTACGCGACCGATCCCGGCCAGGCCGACGAGATCGCCGCGGAAGCCGGGGCCGCCCGCAGCCTCGGGCTCGCCGCCGAAGTGCTAAACCGGGCGCCGCTGCCGTTCGAGACCGGGTCCGCCCTCTGCTTTCCCGACCAGGCCCAGTTCAACCCGGCGGCCTACCTCGTCGGTCTCTCGATGACCGTCACCGCCATGGGCGTCGGCCTGTTCGAGCGGAGCCGCGCCCGCACGATCGAGGAGGGCGAGCGCTGGCGGGTGGTGACGGACGACGGCGAGGTTCACGCGCAGAACATCGTCGTCGCGACCAACCTTCCGGTGAAGAGCCCCGTCGGCATGGCGAACCGCACCCGGCCGCACAGTCATCCCGTGCTGGGCTTCCGGCTCGAGGACCCGGCGCTGATCGACGGCATGTTCATCACGGCGGGTGAGCCGACGCGGTCGTTCCGCATGGGACGCGATGGCGAGGGGCCGGTCCTGCTCGCGCTCGGGCCCCGCTTCGCCACCGGGCAGGTGGGGGATGTCGCCGCGCTCTTCGCCGAGCTCGAGGACTGGACCCGCCGGCACTTTCCCGTCGCCGCGCCCGCCTGGCGCTGGTGCAACGAGGACTTCGACACCGCAGACCGCGTGCCTCTCGCCGGCGAGCCCGATCCCGAAGGCTCGCCCGGCTTCCACGTCGCCACGGGGTTCAACGCCTGGGGCATCTCCAACGGCACCGCCGCCGCGATGATGATCGCGGATCGTATCGCAGGTCGCGAAAGTCCCTGGACGAGCCTCTTCGACCCGACGCGCCCGGTGCCGGAGGGCTTCAATCCGGGAGGCGATAGCCAGTCGCGTGTGGAGGGACCCGACGACATCGCCGCCGGCAGCGGTGGTGTCTTCTCGCGCGGCGACCAGGAGATTGCCGCCTTCCGCAGCGCTGACGGGAGCCTGCAGGCCGTCTCGGCGAGCTGCACGCACAAGGGCTGCACGGTGACGTGGAACAACGCCGACAACACGTGGGACTGCCCCTGCCACGGATCGGTCTTTGCGGCCGATGGCCGTGTCCTCCACGGACCGGCGCGCAAGCCGTTGCCGTCGGTCGATCTATGACGATCCGGCCACCGCACCGCCAGTGCCTCGGACAAGGCCCCCAATGCTGAGAAGCGCAGCCTTGCCGGACCCGTGCGATGCGATCCCCTTGCCGGCCGGGCAAGCCGTTAACCGCAGTCCCCGGCGAGCCGAGGACCATGCCGCCGGTGGCCGAGATGCGTGACAGGAGAACATGACATGGCGGAGCGGACGGAGCGCGAGGCGCCGGAGCCGGAGGTCGTGCGGCCGCGCCGGCTTGATGGCCGGGTGGCGATTGTCACCGGCGGTGACAGCGGCATCGGCCGGGCCATCGTCGAGGCCTCGGCGATTGACGGCGCCGATGTGGCGCTGACCTTCCACAGCGACGAGGATGGCGGTCGCGCGGCGGCTGCTGCGGCCGAGGGCCATGGCGTCCGCGCGATGTCGCGCCAGCTCGATGCCCGGGACGACGAGGCCGTTGAACGGCTCTTCGACGAGGTGGAGGCCACGCTCGGCACGCCCCACATTCTCGTCAACAACGCCGGGATCGGTCAGTCCGGCACGCCCGTCGCCGAGATGACGGCCGAAGCGTTCGACGCGATCCTGCGCACCGACCTCTACGGCCCGTTCTTCACGTGCCGCGCCTTCGTGCGCCGGCGGCGGGACAAGGGGCCAGGCGGCAAGATCGTCAACGTGACCTCCGTGCACGAAGCGATCCCGAGCCCCGAAGCCTCGGCCTACGGCGCGGCCAAGGGCGGGCTCCTCGCGTTCACCCGCAGCCTTTCGCTCGAGCTTGCGCCGATGCGGATCAACGTGAACGCGGTCGCGCCCGGCCTGATCCGCACGCCGATGACGCAAGAGCGCACCGACGATCCCGAGACCCGCGCCGAGGAACTGCCCAACATCCCTTGGCACCGGCCGGGGCAGCCGTGGGAAGTGGCGCGGCTCGTCGCATATCTCGCCTCGTTCGAGTCGGACTACGTCACCGGGCAGAGCTTCACGATCGACGGTGGCCTCCAGATGGACTGGGGCCAGGGCGCCTGAGCGGGCCGGCTTGCTGCGGGCCGGAGCAGGACCGCCGTCGCGCAGCGGGGCCTGGGGGCCCCGCTTTGCGCCTCAGAGTTCGGGCTCCGCGTGACGTTCAACCCAGTCTCGAACTTCCTCGAACCACCGGATCGAGTTGTTGGGCCGCTCGATCCAATGGTCCTCGTCCGGGAAGTAGAGCATGCGCGCCGCGACGCCGCGATGCCGAAGCGCCCGGAATAGCTCGAGGCCCTGCTCGGACGTGACGCGATGGTCCTGCTCGCCGTGGATCACGAGCGACGGCGTGTCGAAGTTGCCGGCCAGCGTGTGGGGCGAGATCTCGTCGTAGATGTCGTGCTCCCAGAAGTCGCCGAAGCGCTCGGCGTGGACGGGGAAGTCGCCCGCCATCTGCGAGTAGAGGTTGTATACCGGCGCGTGGATCACCAGCGCCTGGAACGGGTTGTCCTTGCCGAGCACGACGCTTGCGAGATAGCCCCCGTAGCTGGCGCCGCCTGCGACCATCCGGTCCTCGTCGATCCACGGCTGGTCCGCGAACCACTCCGCCGCCTTGATGGTGTCGGCGTAGGGCCTGGTCTTCCAGTCGGGGTTGATCGCATCCGCGAAGTCCTGCCCGAAGCCCGACGAGCCGTGGAAGTTGTGCCAGGCGGTGACGTAGCCCCAGGAGGCGAAGGTCTGTGCGTTCCAGCGCAAAGAGAAGGCGTCGGTCACGGCGTTGTGCGGCCCGCCGTGCAGCAGGAGGAACAGCGGATACTCCCGGTTCTCGTCGAAGCCCGGGGGGTAGTGAACCCACATCTGGATCTCGGCGCCGTCGTAGCCTTCGTAGGTGACCGACTCGTAGGTGCCGAGGTGCAGGTCGTCGAGCAGATCGTCGTTGCGGGTCTCGAGCCGCTTGTGCTCGCCGGTCTCGCGGTCGATGCGCACCACGCGCGGCGGGTGGAGAAAGCTCTGGTTCAGCCCGATCAGCGTTCCGTCATCGGACATGGCGAGCGCGGTGAAGTCGGTCTCGTCGGTGATCTGCTCGGGCTCGCCGGTTTCGGCGTCGATGAAGTAGACCCGCATCGTCGCGCGGTCGTCGATCGTGCCGTAGAGTCCGCTGCCGTCGGGGGCCCAGACGAGGCCGGCCGCCGAGCGGTCCCAGTCCTCCGTGATCACCTCCTGCTCGCCGGTCTCCATGTCGTGGAGCACCAGCCGCTTGCGGTCGGCATAGAAGCCCTTGATGTGTTGCCGTTCGAAGGCGAGCGTGCCGCCGTCCGGGCTGAAGCGCGGATTGCGGTCCGGCGCCTCGTTGTCGGGCGTGATGTTCGCGACCTCGGCCGCCCCGGGCTCGACCAGGAAGAGGTCGTAGTCCGGGCCGACCGGATCGTCGGCACTGTCGGCGACGAAAGCCACCCAAGCCTCGTCCGGCGTCACGTCGAAGTAGCGAAACTGCCGGAAGCCGCCGACGTCGTAAGGCAGGTGGCGCCCGGTCGGGCGGGTGATGTCTTCGGGCTCGCCACCTTCGGACGAGATGCGGAACAGGTGGTACTCGCGCTCGCCGTCGATCCATCGTCCCCAGAAGCTGAACGGCAACTCGTCCCAGACCTTGGCGGAAACGGGATCGCCCTCGTCTTCCTCGAGCCGCTCGGCCATCTCGTCCCAACGCTTGTCGGGCCAGACCTTGCTGATGAAATAGAGATGATCGCCAATCCAGCGGATGTGGGCAGCGCCGGTCGGCACTTCGGTCAACTGCTCCGGCTCGCCGGGCGCGTCGAGGCCCAGGACGAAGACCTGGGGCTTGTCATCGACCTCCCGCAGAAAGGCGATGCGATCCCCACCGGGGCTGAAAACCGGGGTATCCGCGCCGCTTTCGTGCCGCGTGAGCTGACGCTCGACGTCAGCTTCCTCGTTGAGCAGCCACAGCTGGGCCGTCTGCTCGTCCTCGTCGAGGTCAACGCGGCTGATCGGCGCCACGATGTCGCCGCCGCTTGGCGCAATGACCGGCGGTCCGATACGCTCGATCTCCAACAGCGTTTCCTTGGAGAGCCGGTTCAGCGCCGGTTCGTCGTCGGCGCGCAACTCCGGCGCAACCAGCACGAGACCGACGGCGATGGAGACGATGTGCTTCACGATGTCCACCTTCTCCCGTTTCCTGTTGTTATCTTCGCAGGCGCGGAGCCCGCACCCGCATGTCACGCAGCGCTACGGCGGCCCTCGGACGATGCGGCCGCACGCGGTTCGCAGCGCAGGCTGCAGAGCATCGCCATGCTCCGTCGAAACGGCTCCGGGACACTCCCTTTCCAAACGGAGGCACCCTGATCGCGTTCCGTGTTTTTTGCGCCTTGCACGCCGGTCGAAATCGTCAGCGGCCGCGTTCATCTGTGGTGTCTTCCGGCCGTTCGACGTGCTCATCGGTCTGGGCCTCCGCGAGCCGACCGGACAGCGGATCTGCGACGGGAAGGTGCTGCTCCCCGAAAGCAAGCTGAAAAGCCACCCGGGCTGGAAGGGCAGCGTGCCGTCTTGGCACCCTGTCGCTCCGAGCGGGCTGCTGGCGCGGCGGAGGCGGCGGTGCGGCCGCGCGCTAACGGTCGCTTGTCTCCCAGCGCGGGTTGATCCAGGGCCTGACGTTCGCCCGCGGCAGCGGCGGCTTGCCGAGGATGTGGTCGGCTGCCTTTTCGCCTACCATGATCGACGGTGCGTTGAGGTTGCCGTTGGTGATCGCCGGAAACACCGAGCTGTCGGCCACGCGCAGGCCATCGACGCCGATCACCCGACAGGCCGGATCCACCACCGCCAGCGGGTCGTCGCGGCGCCCGATCCGCGCCGTGCCGCAGGGGTGATAGGCGCTCTCCGCATGCTCGCGCACGAAGGCGTCGATCTCGTCGTCGCTCTGCACCTCGGACCCCGGCTGGATCTCGCGGCCCCGGAAGGCGTCGAAGGCCTGCTGGCCGAAGATCTCCCGGGTCAGCCGCACGCAGGCGCGGAAGTCGATCCAGTCCTGCTCGTGGCTCATGTAGTTGAAGCGGATGACCGGCTTGGCCCGCGGCTCGCCCGAACGCAGCCGCACGCTGCCGCGCGACGGCGAGCGCATCGGCCCGACATGCGCCTGGAACCCGTGCCCCTTCGCCGCCGCGCGGCCGTCATAGCGCACCGCCAGCGGCAGGAAGTGGTACTGGATGTCGGGATACGCGATCCCGGCCCGCGACCGCACGAAGGCCGCCGTCTCGAAATGGTTCGACGTGCCGAGCCCGGTCTTGCGGAACAGCCACTGTGCGCCGATAGACGCCTTCCCCCAGAGATTATAGTGTCGATAGAGCGTAATGGGCTGGGTTGACTCCTGCTGGATGTAGACCTCGAGATGGTCCTGCAGATTCGCACCCACGCCCGGCCGGTCGGCATGGACCGGGATCCCGTGCTCGGCCAGATGCTCGGCCGGGCCGACGCCCGAGAGCATCAGAAGCTTCGGCGTGTTGATCGACGATGCCGCAAGGATCACCTCCGCCCGCGCCCGCACGACCGACCGGCGCCCGCCGCGGCTCACCTCCACGCCCGTGGCGCGGCCCTCGTCGATCACCACTCGCTCGGCGAGGCAGCGATGCACCGTGACCCGCCCCGTCGCCAGCGCCGGCCGCAGGTAGGCGTTCGCGGTCGACCAGCGCCTGCCCTGCCAGACGGTCTGCTCCATCGGCCCGAAGCCTTCCTGCTTCTCGCCGTTGTAATCCTGCGTCGTCTCGAAGCCCGCCTGTTGCCCCGCCTCCACGAAGGCCTGGTAAAGCGGGTTCTCGCGCAGCCCCCGCGTGACGTGGAGCGGGCCGGTCTTGCCGCGCCACTCGGTCGCGTTCGGCCCGTACCAGGTCTCCATCCGCTTGAAATAGGGCAGGACATCGGCAAAGGCCCAGCCGGACGCACCCAGGGCCTCCCAGCCGTCGAAGTCCTGGGCATGGCCGCGGACGAAGACCATGCCGTTGATGGAGGACGAGCCGCCGAGCACCTTGCCGCGCGGGCAGACGAGGCGCCGGCCGCCGAGGCCCGGCTCCGCCTCCGTCTCGAAGCCCCAGTCGTAGAGCGCCATGTTCATCGGGTAGGAGAGCGCCGCCGGCATCTGAATGAAAGGCCCCCAGTCGGTGCCGCCGTACTCCAGGACGATCACCGAACGCCCGGCCTCGGCCAGCCGGTAGGCAAGGGCGGAGCCGGCCGAGCCGGAGCCCACGACGACGTAATCGGCTTCCATCACCAGGGCGCCTCCACGGGGTTCAGGCCGACGTAGACCGACTTGATGCGGCTGTAGGCCTCCAGTGCCGCCCGGCCGTTCTCGCGCCCGAGGCCGGAAGACTTCACCCCGCCGAACGGCATCTCGACCGGCGTGAGGTTGTAGGCGTTGATCCAGGTCGTGCCCGCGTCCAGCCCGGCGACGACGCGGTGGGCGCGGGCAAGATCCCGGGTGAAGACGCCCGCGGCCAGGCCGTACGGCGTGGCGTTGGCACGGGCGACGACCTCGGCCTCGTCGCGGAAGGCGAGCACGGACATCACCGGGCCGAAGATCTCCTCCCGGGCAAGCGCGTGCTCGTCCCGAACGTCGACGAACACCGTCGGCTCGATGAAGAAGCCGTCGAGGCCGGAGGGGCGGGCCTGACGGCCTCCGAGCAGGAGGCGCGCGCCCTCCGCCTCGCCTCCGGCGATGGCCTCCATCACCTTGGCGCCCTGGGCCTCGGAAATGATCGGGCCCATGGTGGTCGCTTCGTCGCGCGGATCGCCGAGGCGGATTGCGGCGGTGCGCTCGCTCAGCCGGGCGATGAAGCGGTCGCGGATGCCCGACTGCACGAAGACGCGGGTGCCGTTGGAGCAGATCTGGCCGGCCGAATAGAAGTTGCCGAGCATCGCCGCGCCGACGGCCCCCTCGAGGTCCGCGTCGTCGAAGACGATGAGCGGGGACTTGCCGCCGAGCTCGAGCGTCACCGCCTTGAAGCCGCTCGCCGCACCCTCGTAGACCCGCCGGCCGGTGGCGACCGATCCCGTCACCGAAACCTTGGCGGCGGCGGGATGGCCGACGAGGGCGGCACCGATCTCGCCGCCGCCCTGCACGACGTTGAAGGCGCCGGCGGGAAGACCGGCTTCCATGAGAATCTCGGCGAGCTTCAGCGCGCCGAGGGGCGTGAGCTCCGACGGCTTGAAGACCACGGCGTTGCCGCAGGCGAGCGCCGGTGCCGCCTTCCAGCAGGCGATCTGCGAGGGATAGTTCCAGGCGCCGATGCCGACGCAGATGCCCAGTGGCTCGCGCCGGGTGTAGGCGAAGTCGCCGCCGAGATCGATCGCCTCGCCGGCGAGGCCGGCGGCGAGGCCGGCGAACCACTCGAGGCAGTCGGCGCCCGAAGGCCAGTCGGCGACGCGCGTCTCGGAAAGCGGCTTGCCGGTGTCGAGCGTCTCGAGTCGCGCGAGCTCTTCGCCGCGGGCGCGAATGAGGTCGGCTGCGCGGCGCAGCACGCGGCCGCGCTCGGCCG
>SKOX01000320.1 GCA_007119835.1 Paracoccaceae bacterium | reverse complement strand
GCGAAGTATTCCCGCGGCGCCCCGATCGGCCAGACCTTGTAGCCGCGCGGGTCGAGGCCGGCGCTCATGCGGCGGATCGTCCCGCCCTTGCCGGCGGCGTCCCAGCCTTCGAACACGATAACCGCGCTGTCGCCGGTCCTGAGATAGGCCTGCTGGATCTGCGTGAGCCGGAGCTGGAGCCTGGCGAGTTCGCGCTTGTAGGCGGCCTTCGACAGCGTCCTGGCGAGGTCGAGCTTCGCAAGCCGCCCATCCTCGATGCTTGTCGCCTTCCCGCGTGTCTTCATCCGCCTCGCCTCCGCGTCGTCGCCTGCGCACCCGGCAACCCTACAGCCGGTTGGGGCTCGGCGCGATGCGGGATCTGGCGCGGCAGGGGGGCGGCCGGGGCGGGGGGGCGGCGATGCGTGTTGCGTTCGCCGCGAATTTCGCGACGTTCGGTTCTCAGGGCCGTCAGAACGGCGGACAGGAGGAGGGGAGGAGGCCAATGGCCGTCGATCAGGAAAAAGCCGCTGCGGAGCGGCAGGCCGCGCTCGACTATCACGAGTTCCCGAAGCCCGGAAAGCTGGAGATCCGCGCGACGAAGCCCATGGCGACCGCGCGCGACCTCTCCCGCGCCTATTCTCCCGGCGTGGCCGAAGCCTGCCTCGAGATCCAGAAGAATCCGGCCGACGCGCGGCGCTACACCGCCAAGCGGAACCTCGTGGCGGTGGTCTCGAACGGCACCGCGGTGCTCGGTCTGGGCAACATCGGCGCGCAGGCCTCGAAGCCGGTGATGGAGGGCAAGGCCGTCCTCTTCAAGAAGTTCGCCGGCGTCGACTGCTTCGACATCGAGATCGACGAGACCGATCCCGAGCGCCTCGCCGACATCGTCTGCCGGCTGGAGCCGACCTTCGGCGCGGTCAATCTCGAGGACATCAAGGCGCCGGACTGCTTCGTGGTCGAGCGGATCTGCCGCGAGCGGATGTCGATCCCGGTGTTTCACGACGACCAGCACGGCACGGCGATCGTCGCCGCCGCCGCCGCGACGAACGCGCTCCGCGTCGCCGGCAAGACGCTCGAGGAGATCCGTATCGTGGCGCTCGGCGCCGGCGCCGCGGGCATCGCCTGCCTCAACATGCTGATGGCGATGGGCGCGCCGCGCGAGCACATCCTGATGCTCGACAGCAAGGGCGTGGTCCATACCAAGCGCAACGACCTGTCGCCCGAGAAGGCGGGCTTCGCCCAGGACACCGACCTGCGCACGATCGAGGAGGCGCTGACGGGCGCCGATCTGTTTCTCGGCGTCTCGGGCCCCGGCCTGATCACCGGCGATATGATCGCGAAGATGGCGAAGAAGCCGATCATCTTCGCCCTGGCCAACCCGATACCGGAAATCATGCCGGAGGCCGCGCGCGAGGCCGCGCCGGACGCGCTGATCGCGACCGGCCGTTCCGACTACCCGAACCAGGTCAACAACGTCCTGTGTTTCCCCTTCATCTTCCGGGGCGCGCTCGACGCCGGCGCGACCGAGATCAACGAGGCGATGAAGATCGCCTGCGTCGAGGCGATCGCCGGCCTCGCGCGCACCACGACCTCGGCGGAGGTGGGGGTGGTCTACCAGGGCGAGCGGCTCGCCTTCGGGCCCGACTACCTGATCCCGAAGCCCTTCGACCCGCGCCTGCTGAAGACCGTCGCGGTCGCCGCCGCCCGCGCCGCGATGGAAAGCGGCGTCGCGACGATCGAGCTCGACCTCGAGGCCTACGCCGCGTCGCTCGAGAGCCAGGTCATCCGGTCGGCGCTGATCATGCGGCCGGTCTTCGAGGCGGCCCGTCAGGTCAGACGCCGGATCGTGTTCGCCGAGGGCGAGGAGCCGCGCGTCCTGCGCGCCGCGCAGGCGATGCTCGAGGAGACGGTCGACAGGCCGATCCTGATCGGCCGTCCCGAGGTGGTGGAGGCGCGCATCGACCGCGAGGGCCTCACGCTCAAGGCCGGCGACGACTTCGATCTGGTCAACCCCGAGAGCGACGCGCGCTTCCGCGAATACTGGTCGAGCTACCACGCGCTCATGCGCCGCAAGGGGGTGACGCCGGACACCGCCAAGACGGTGATCCGCACCAACGCCACCGCGATCGCCGCGATCATGGTGCACCGCAAGGAGGCCGACAGCATGATCTGCGGCACCCTCGGCCAGTATCTCTGGCACCTGCGGTACCTCCGGGAGATCCTGTCGGAGGGCGAACTGCACCCTGTCGGCGCGCTGTCGCTCTTGCTGCTAGAGAAGGGGCCGCTCTTCATCGCCGACACCCACGTCAACGTCGAGCCGACCGCCGAGCAGATCGCCGAGACGATGATCGGCGCGGCGCGCCACGTCCGCCGCTTCGGCATCGAGCCGAAGGTGGCGATGTGCTCGAGCTCGCAGTTCGGCAATCTCGACAGCCTGTCGGGCCGCCTGGCGCGGGAGGCGCTGGCGATCCTCGACGCGCGCGGCGTTAGCTTCCAGTACGAGGGCGAGATGCACACCGACACCGCCCTCGACCCGGATCTGCGCGAGCGGCTCTATCCGGGCGGGCGGATGCAGGGGCGCGCCAACGTGCTCGTCTACACCAACAGCGATGCCGCCGGCGCCGCGCGCAACCTGCTCAGGTCGGTCGGCGAGGGGCTCGAGGTCGGCCCGATCCTGATGGGCATGGGCAACCGGGCGCACATCGTCACGCCGAGCGTCACGGTGCGGGGGCTTCTCAACACCGCCGCCCTCGCCGGCACGCCGGT
>SKOX01000190.1 GCA_007119835.1 Paracoccaceae bacterium | reverse complement strand
CTCTACCTCTCGGCCGAGCAGTTCATGCACCGCTTCATCTCGGCGCTGCGGTGCAAGGAGATCCACAGCTTCAAGGAGCTGTTCCGATCGGTCGACATGCTGATGGTCGACGACGTGCAGTTCATCGCCGGCAAGGATTCGACCCAGGACGAGTTCTTCCACACCTTCAACGCGCTGATCGACCAGTCGAAGCAGATCGTCATCTCGGCCGACCGCGCGCCGGGCGAGATCGACGGGCTCGAGGAACGAATCAAGTCCCGGCTGGCCTGGGGCCTCGTCGTCGACCTCCACCCGACGGACTACGAGCTCCGCCTCGGCATCCTGCAGTCGAAGGCCGAGGCGCATGCCGCGCACAATCCGGGGCTCACCGTCGGCGCCGGGGTCATCGAGTTCCTCGCCCACCGGATCAACTCGAACGTCCGGGTGCTCGAGGGGGCGCTCACGCGGCTCTTCGCCTTCGCCACGCTGGTCGGGCGCGAGATCACCCTCGACATGGCGCAGGAATGCCTCGCCGACATCCTGCGCGCCTCCGAGCGCAAGGTGACGATCGACGAGATCATCCGGAAGGTCGCCGACCACTACAACCTCCGGATGTCGGACCTGCTCTCGGCGCGGCGGTCCCGCTCGGTCGCCCGCCCGCGGCAGGTGGCGATGTTCCTCGCCAAGTCGCTGACCTCGCGCAGCCTGCCCGAGATCGGCCGCAAGTTCGGCGGGCGCGACCACACCACGGTCATGCACGCCGTGCGCAAGATCGAGGAGCTGAAGAAGACCGACAGCCAGATCGCCGAGGACGTGGAGCTGCTTCGGCGCATGCTGGAGGCCTGAGGCGGCGGCGGCACGCGGCCTCGCCGCCGCGGGGCGTGCGGCGCCCGCACGGCCCGAGGGTCGCATCCCGATCCGCGCACAGCGTTTGACACACACGGCCAATTCGCTAACGTCACGGTCCCGCAACTCCAGCGGGAGCCGCCCTTCGGAGATGGTGACCCGCATGAAGTTCAGCATGGAGCGCAGCGCCCTCCTCCGGGCCATGAGCCGGGCACAGTCGGTGGTCGAGCGGCGCAACACGATACCGATCCTCGCCAACGTGCTGATCGAGGCCGAGGGCGACCACGTGAGCTTCCGCGCCACCGACCTCGACATCGAGGTGATCGACCGCGCCACCGCGATGGTGACCCGCGCCGGCGCGACGACGGTGCCGGCCCACACGCTCCACGAGATCGCCCGCAAGCTGCCCGACGGCGCGACGGTCGAGCTTGCCGACGACGGGCAGTCGGGGCGCCTCGAGGTCCGGGCCGGGCGGTCGCATTTCTCGCTCGCGACCCTGCCGCGCGAGGACTTTCCGATGATGGCGAGCGCGACCTACCAGACGGGCTTCTCCTGCCCGGCGCCGGTGCTCCGCCGCCTGTTCGACAAGGCGAAGTTCGCGATCTCGACCGAGGAGACCCGCTACTATCTCAACGGCGTCTACTTCCATGTCGCCAAGGGCGCCGACGGGCCGGTGCTGCGCTGCGTCGCGACCGATGGCCACCGGCTCGCGCGGATCGACGCGCCCCTGCCCGGCGACGCGGCCGACATGCCCGGCGTCATCGTGCCGCGCAAGACGGTGGGCGAGCTCCGCAAGCTCCTCGACGACGACGAGGCCGAGATCGCGGTGTCGGTCAGCGAGACCAAGGTGCGCTTCGCGACGCCCGAGGTGACGCTGACATCGAAGGTCATCGACGGCACCTTCCCCGACTACTCGCGGGTGATCCCGGCCTCGAACCCGCGGCGGATGGAGGTCGACGCCGCCGAGTTCGCCCAGGCGGTCGACCGGGTCGCCACCGTCTCCTCCGAACGCAGCCGGGCCGTGAAGATGGTGCTCGAGGAGGACCGGCTCGTGCTCTCGGTGCATGCGCCGGATTCGGGCGCCGCCGACGAGGAACTCGCCGTCGCCTACGGCGACGAGCGGCTCGAGATCGGGTTCAACGCGAAGTATTTGCTCGAGATCGCGGGCCAGGTCGACCGGGAGAACGCGGTCTTCCTGTTCAACTCCTCGGGCGACCCGACGCTGATGCGCGAGGGCAACGACGAGAGCGCGGTCTACGTCGTCATGCCCATGCGGGTCTGAGCGCGACGCCGGGCGGGGGCAAGCGCGGCCGGCACCGGCGGGTGTGCTGCGGAGCCGTGGCCGGCCTTCCGGTGGCGCTCGATCGCGATCCGGTGCCGGTGGAGCCGCCGGGAGGCGCCCGTTGGCGCCATGCGGTGCGCGCGGTGCGCGCGAGGTTCCTTGCGTGGTCGATCGCCGGTTGGCGATCGACGGCGGGGCGCTCGCCGCCCCCGCACCCCAGGCACTGCTCTCCAGGTTTCTATGCCGAAGAACGGTTCGGTCGCGGGAGGACGTCATGAGTGCGAGCTGCGCCGTGCGCGCGCTCGCCCTGGCGCAGTTCCGTTCCTACCGGGCGGCGCGGCTCGCGCTCGACCCGGCGCCGGTCGCAGTGGTCGGCGCCAACGGCGCGGGCAAGACCAACCTCCTCGAAGCGGTGTCGCTGCTGTCGCCGGGGCGGGGCCTGAGGCGCGCGGCGGCCGAGGATCTCGCCTTCCGGGGCAGCGCCGCGTGGCGGGTGAGCGCGGAAGTGGAAGGGCCCGGCGGGCGGCGGGAGGTCGTGACGCAGTCCCAGGGCGGCGGGCGGCGCGTCGAGATCGACGGCAAGGCGGCGACGCAGGTGGCGCTCGGAGAAGCCCTGCGCGTGCTGTGGCTCACGCCGGCGCT
>SKOX01000007.1 GCA_007119835.1 Paracoccaceae bacterium | reverse complement strand
GGCCGGCGCGCAGGGATCGCAGGGGCCGCAGCCCGCTGCCGCCATCGGAGCGCATGGGTCGCACGGCCCGCAGGCCGCCGCTGCCATTGGCGCGCAAGGGTCGCAAGGGCCGCAGGCCGCGGCGCCTCCGGCGGCCGAGAGGGCGAGCCCGAGGCCGAGCGCCAGGGACAGGGCCGTCGAGCCCATGAGGTTTCGCCTGAGTGAGTGCATCTTCTAGATCTCCCTGTGGTCGTCCGACGGGCCGGAGGCGGTGCGGCCGCGCGAGCGCGACCCCGTATCCTCCCCCGGCGCAGAGCGGGGAGCTGCTGCGCCGGTCCCTTCGCCGCGGGCGGGGCGTTTGTTACAGGCGATCGCGGCAGAGACGAAGTAAGTTTCGTCCCGGCGAGGTCTGCCGGGACTTCGTTGCGCCGTCGGAACTCCGGCGGGCGGCGAACGCCGCGCGGGCCTTCCTGCGCACGCTCCGCGCTCACGGCCGCGAGGCGGCGGCGCGCCGGACCGACCGGCATTTCGAGATGCTGGGGACGGGATCGAGCGTGGATCTTTGTGCGATGTTCAGCGACATTGGGACGATGCCGCACCACGGCTGACCGACGTCCGGACCCGGATGCCGACCCGGGGATCAGCCGCCCGACGCGAAGCCCTGATAGAGGCTCATGCAGCCATCGACCAACACCGTCCTCCCGACGACTCAGTCGGCCGCATCCGGGGAAAGCCAGACCGCCACCGTAGCGACATCCTCCGGCCGGCCGATCCTGCGGTAGGGGATCAGCTTGAGCAGGCGGTCGCGCGCGGCCTCGTCCTCCCAGGCGTCGCGGGCAATGTCGGCCCGGATCGCGCCCGGCGCGAAGGCTCTGACCGGTGTCTTCTCGGAGGTAAGCTCCTTTGCCATGGTCGGCATCAGGAGCTTCAGCCCGCCCTTGGCCAAGGCAGAGTTCGCGCGGCCCGCCAGGGGATGGCCTAGTGGACCGAGGTCGTGAAGATGATCTTGCCCAGGCTGCGCGACCGCTCGGGGTCCAGACCCTGGTGCCGGAACCGCCGCGACGACCCGTGGCCGAGCTCATCCTAGCACAAGGCCCCTGTTCCGCGCGCCCTTCGCGCTTCGGCCGGTGCCGGCCGTCACCTGTTCGCGCGCGAGAAGCAAAACGTTACAGGTGGCGCCTGTGCCGCTTGGCCCTCGGCCTGTAACAATTCCGCCCGCGCCGCGAAGTGCCCTGCGTTCAGCCGCCATCCCGGGATCATCAATATGAAGCCGCCGTTCACGCCCGCCGCCTTCACCCGCCGCTTCCTGCTTGCGGCAGGTGCCGCCGCCGTCGCCGTCTCTCCCGCGGCGGCGCAGGAGGCCGCGCCCTCCGCCTGGCAACGGGCCTGGCCGGAGACGGACTTCGAGCGCGCGCTGGTGCCGTTCGACGAGATCTTCTCCGGCGGCGTGCCGCGCGACGGCATTCCCGCGCTGACCGATCCGGCGATGATCCCGGTCGCCGAGGACGACCGGCTGGAGGCCATCGAGCCGGTGATGACGGTGGAGATCGAGGGCACGCCCCCGCGCGCCTACCCGCTGCGCTACCTCACCTGGCACGAGGTCGCCAACGACAGCGTCGGCGGCCTGCCGATCGCCGTCACCTTCTGCCCCCTGTGCAACTCCGGCCTGGTCTTCGACCGGCGCGTCGCCGGGCGCGTGCTCGAGTTCGGCGTCTCGGGCATGCTGCGCCATTCCGACCTGATCATGTACGACCGCGAGACGCATACCTGGTGGCAGCAGATGGACGGCCGCGGCATCGTCGGCGCGCTGGCGGGCGAAAGGCTCGAGCCGGTCGTGACCTGGATGGAGTCCTGGGAGGCCTTTGCGGCACGCAACCCCGACGGCCTGGTGATGGCCGAGCCCGCCGGCCACCGCCGCGCCTACGGGCAGAACCCTTACGTCGGCTACGACACCAGCCCGCAGCCTTTCCTCTACCAGGGCGAGGACCCGCCGCACGGCATCCCGCCGCTCGCCCGCGTGGTGCGGGTCGGCGACAGGGCCTGGCCGCTCGACCGGCTGGCCGAGGAGGGCGAGATCGTCGAGGACGGCCTCCACCTCGTCTGGACCGAGGGCATGGCCTCGGCGCTCGACGGGCGCGAGATCGCCGCGAGCCGCGACGTCGGCCAGGTGCGGGTGCGAGACCCAGCGACCGGCGAGGACGTCGTGCACGAGGTGGTCTTCGCCTTCGCCTTCCACGCCTTCGAGCCCGAAGGGCGCTGGATGCTCGGCCGCTGAACCACGGGGAGGACGACCGCGATGATGCGCGACGGCGGCATGATGGACGGCATGGGCTGGGGCGGCGGGATCGTGTGGCTGCTCGTGGTCATCCTCCTCGTTCTCGCGATCGCCGCCCTCGCGAAGTACCTCTTCGCGGGGCGCAGGTAGCCGGCGGCGATCACGGCCGCGCGAGCGCCGGTAACGCTGCTCCGGATCCGGCGAACTGACGGCGGCGGACATGCCGCGCCAACGGCTCGCCGGAGAGGTCTCGCCATGCGAACGATCGATACAGCCCCGCCGCCCGCCGCCGGAGGCCGCGGCACGATCCGCGCCCTACTGCTCGCCGGGCTCGCCGGGCAACCGATGTTCGAGGTCGTGCCGCTCGCCCTGATGCCGGTCCTCCTCGGCATGCCGCTGATGCCGGCGGCGCTGATCGTGACGCTCGGCCAGGCGGTCTTCGGGCTGCAGCTGCCGATGCTCGCCGGCTGGACCGGCCACCTCGCGGCCGGGATCGTGCTC
>SKOX01000503.1 GCA_007119835.1 Paracoccaceae bacterium | reverse complement strand
TGCGCATTCCGGGCCCATCCGATCGCGCATTCCGATCTGACCCGATCGGCCGTTCCGATTTGATCCGATCACGGATTCCGGGGCATCCGATCGCCTCGGATCTTCCGGGTCGGCGCTGCTGAGCAACCCCGCGGCGGGTATGCCTCGCTCTTCTTAGGGGAGCGAGGAGCCCGATGAAGAGGTTGCCGATGCGTAAGATCAGGGATGCCTTGCGGCTGCGGGCCAACGGCCTGTCGATGCGCGAGATCGCCGCGAGCCTCGGCGTCGGGCAGTCGACGCTGAGCGACTATCTCAAGCGCGCCGTGCGGGCCGGTCTGGCCTGGCCGCTGCCCGAGGCGCTGACGGACGCGGCCCTCGAGGCGATGCTGTTCCAGCCGACGGGCGGCGCGACGCGACGGGTTCAGGTGCAGCCCGACTGGCCGATGATCCACCGCGAGCTCAGGCGCAAGGACGTGACGCTCGTGCTCCTGTGGGAGGAATACCGGGCGGCGCATCGCGACGGCTACGGCTACAGCCGGTTCTGCGAGCTCTATCGGCGCTGGGAGGGCCGGCTCGCGCCGACGATGCGCCAGCACCACGTCGCCGGCGAGCGGATGTTCGTCGACTACGCCGGCGCGACGCTGCCGGTGGTCGATGCCGCCACCGGCACGGTGCGCGAGGCCCAGCTCTTCGTCGCGGTGCTCGGCGCCTCGAACTACACGTTCGCCGAGGCGACATGGACGCAGAGCCTGCCGGACTGGATCGGCTCGCACGGCCGGGCGCTGGCCTGGTTCGGCGGCGTGCCGGCGCAGGTCGTGTCGGACAACCTCAAGGCCGGCGTCAGCAAGGCCTGCTTCTACGAGCCCGCCGTGAACCGGACCTATGCCGACATGGCGGCGCACTACGACACGGCGGTGGTGCCGGCGCGGCCCTACAAGCCGCGCGACAAGGCCAAGGTCGAGGTCGCCGTCCAGGTCGCCCAGCGCTGGATCACAGCGCGGCTGCGCCACCGGCGGTTCTTCTCGCTCGCCGAGCTGAACGCGGCGATCCGCGAGCTGGTCGTCGCGTTGAACGCGCGCGTCACCCGCCACCTCGGCGCCAGCCGCCGGCAGCTGTTCGAGGAGCTCGAGCGCGCGGCGCTGAAGCCGCTCCCCGCGGCGCCCTACGAATACGCGCAGTGGCAGGAGCGCCCGGTCGGGCTCGACTACCATGTCGAGGTCGACCGCCATCACTACTCGGTGCCCCACCGGCTCCTGCGCCAGAAGGTCTGGGCGCGCGCGACCGAGACGAGCGTCGAGATCTTCCACGACGGCCAGCGCGTCGCGGCGCATCTGCGAAAGCCTCCGGACCGCCGCCACACGACGCTGCGCGACCACATGCCGTCGAGGTGAGCCATGTCGCGCCATTGGTCCGAGCGACAATGGCGAACGGCGCTACGCCGACTGGACCCCGGAGCGGATCCGCCGCGAGGCAGCCGCGATCGGCCCCGGAGCGGAGGCGCTGGTCGCGGCGATCCTGCACGAGCGAACCCATCCCGAGCAGGGTTTCCGTTCCTGCCTCGGCATCCTGCGGCTGGCCCGCGCCCATGATCCCGACCGGCTCGAGTCCGCCTGCCGACGCGCGCTCGAGATCGGCGCGCGCTCCTACACCTCGGTCAACTCGATCCTGAAAGCCCGCCTCGATCGCCGGCGGCCCGAGCCTGCCGCGGACGGGCCGCGATCTCCCACCCCAACATCCGCGGCGGCGACTACTTCCACTGAAGGAGACACCCATGCTCACCCACCCAACCCTCGACCAGCTGCGCGCGCTCCGGCTCGACGGCATGGCCGAGGCCTTCGCCGAGCTGCAGGCCCAGGACGGCGCCCGGGATCTGCCCCACGCCGACTGGCTCGCCCTGCTGATCGACCGCGAGGTCGCCGACCGCAGCACCCGGCGCTTCCGAACCAGGCTGCGGGCCGCGGCACTGCGCCATGTCGGCGCCGCCATCGAGGACGTCGACTACCGCGCTGCCCGCCGGCTCGACCGGGCGCTGTTCCAGCAGCTCGCCACCGGCACCTGGATCAAGGAGCGCCGCAATCTGCTGATCACCGGGCCTTGTGGCGTCGGAAAGACGTGGCTCGCTTGCGCCCTCGGCCAGAAGGCCTGCCGCGACAACCGCACCGTCCTCTACAAGCGCCTGCCCCGGCTCTTCGCCGAGCTCGAGCTCGCCCACGGCGACGGCCGCTTCGTCCGCCTGTTCCGGAGCCTGGTCAGGGTCGACCTCCTGATCCTCGACGATTGGGGTCCCGACAGGATGACCGCCAGCCAGCGACGCGACCTGATGGAGATCGTCGAGAACCGCAGCGGCACAGGCTCCACCATCGTCACCAGCCAGCTGCCGGTGGACGCCTGGCACGCGGTGATCGACGAGCCCACATTCGCCGACGCCATCCTCGACCGGCTGGTCCACACCGCCTACCGCCTCGACCTCGACGGCCCCTCGATGCGCAAGCTGAAGGCTGCCTCCGTGCCCGCGCCGGCCCGGCCGTGACCATAGCGCTCCGCCCGACGCCCGCCCCCGTGCATCAACAGGTCCCTCCCGCGCGCGCCGCCGCGTCAGCCCCAAGATCGGCACGCCGCGGCGCGCGCGGGGCCCTCCCATTGACGACGGGGACGGCCTGCATCGCGCTTGACCAGAAGAAGGACGGCTGACATCACGAAACCACGCTCAGCGGCGGCAACCCGGGGTGATCGGATGCCCCGGAATCGGCGATCGGATGCCGTCGGAACGAGCGATCGGATGCTCCGGAAT
>SKOX01000205.1 GCA_007119835.1 Paracoccaceae bacterium | reverse complement strand
GCAGCCCGATGCGCCGCGCCTCCTCCGCCGTCAGTTGCGCGCCGGCGACGCGGGCGACGTAGTCGGCCGCATGCACCGCCGCCACCGTGGCCGCGCGCGCAGGCGCGGGCGACAGGAAGCCGCCCGCCTCCGGAAGCAGCCGCCGGGCGACCAGCGCCTCGCGCAGGTAACCGTATTTCGACATCGGGAAGCGGTGCCCGCGCCGGAGCGGAGCCATGTAATGCGGGTGATAGACGATCGGCAGGCGCATCACGCTCAGGTAGTTCGCCGCCGGCCCGTGCCCATCAGCCTGCCGCGAGCCGCCGTGTGATGATCGCGTCGCACGCGGCCGCTTCCTCGGCGAGGCTCCGCTCGAGGGTGTCGAGGTCGTCCGCCTCGAGCGCCGACAGCACGAGCTTCACCAGCCCCGCGCCGCCCTCCGCCGGGCTGATCGTGTGGTCGGCGGCAAGCCGCAGGATTTGCTGCAGCGCGCCGAGCCGGTCGAGCGAGCGGCCGAGCGTCGCCGCCTCGTCGGCCGCGAGCCAGCCCGCCCGCGCAAGCCGGTCGAGCATCCGGACCGGCCGCCGCACGTCGGCGAGGTTGCAGACCAGCGCGCCGGCCTGGGCGAGCAGCTCGATGTCCATCATCCGGCCCGGTCCGAGCTTCACCTCCCATGGATGCGCCGCCGCCTTGCCGTTCGCCTCGTCGAGCCTGCGGCGCATGTCGGCGGCGTCGGAGAGTGTGGCCCCCTCGTCGTGATCGGCCCGGATCACGTCGGCGATGGCCGCAGCGACCGCGCCGCCGAGCGGCTTCGGGCCGGCGGCGACCCGGGCCCGCGTCAGCGCGAGATGCTCCCAGGTCCAGGCGTCCTCGGCCTGGTAGCGCCGGAAGGCCGGCAGCGACACGGCGACCGGCCCCGCCCGGCCGGAGGGCCGCAGGCGCATGTCGACCTTGTAGAGCTGCCCCTCTGCCATTGGCGCGGTGAGGGCGGCGATCAGCGCCTGGGTAAGCCGGGCGTAATAGGCCTGCACCGAGAGCGGCTTGCGCCCCTCGGAGGCCTCCGCGCCTTCGGGATCGTAGATCATGATGAGGTCTAGGTCCGAGGTCGCCGTCATCTCGCGCGAGCCGAGCTTGCCCATGCCGACGACGGCCGCGCCGGCGCCGGGTGGGGGCCCGTGCTTCTTGGCGAACTCCTCGATCACCACCGGGTAGAGGGCGCGGAGCGCCGCCTCCGCGACGGCCGAGTAGGCCACGGCCGCCTCGTCGGCGGGCGCGATCCCGCGCAGGAGGTGGACGCCGATGCGGAAGTGCCGCTCCTTCATCCAGACGCGGCTGGTGTTCAGCGCCGTCTCGTAGTCGGGCGCTTCGGCGAGGCGGCGGGCGAGGTCGGCGAGGAGATCGGACATCGGCGGGAACGGCCGGTAGAAGTCGCTGGAGATCACCGCGTCGAGCACGCCCGCGTTGCGCCCGAGGTAGCGGGCAAGCTCGGGCGTCGTCGCGCAGATGTCGACCAGCAGGTCGAGGAGCTTGGGGTGCGCCTCGAACAGCGAGAAGAGCTGCACTCCCGACGGCAGGCCGGTGAGGAAGGTATCGAGGGTTCTCAGCGCCTCGTCCGGGTCGGCGGCCTCGGCGAGGCGGGCGAGGAGCTGCGGCTCGATCCGGCGGAAGATGCGCCGCGCGCGCTGGGTGCGGAAGGCCGGCAGACGGGTCCAGCGGCCCATGCGCGCGCGCGCGCTCTCCGGGTCGGCGAAGACGTCCTCGATGTCGGGCGCTTTCGCCTCCGGCCGCTCGTCCGCGGCGAAGAAGGGCTCGGTCAGCGCCGAGACCCGCTCGAGCCGGGCGCGCAGGGTCGCCTCGAGCGCGTCCGGCGTCTCGCCGGCGAAGGCGGCAAGCCGGGCGAAGCCGGCTTCGTCGGCCGGCATCCGGTGGGTCTGGGCGTCGTCGAGCATCTGCAGCCGGTGCTCGAGGGTGCGGTGCGCGACGTAGGCGTCGCGGAGCTCGGTTTCGTCGTCGCGCCTGACCCAGCCGCGCTCGGCCAGCGCCGCGAGGGCCTGGAGCGTCCGGCGCTGGCGGAGGCCGGTGTCGCGGCCGCCGACGATGAGCTGGCGGGTCTGGGTGAAGAACTCGATCTCGCGGATGCCGCCCTGGCCGAGCTTGAGGTCGTGGTCGAGCACCGCGAGCCTGCCCGTCAGCCCCTTGTGCTGGCGGATTCGCTGGCGCATGTCGTGGGCGTCCTGGATCGCGGCGTAGTCGAGGTGCCGGCGCCAGACAAAGGGCGCGAGGCGCTCGAGGAAGGCCTCGCCCGCGGCGATCGCGCCTGCGCAGGGCCGGGCCTTGATGAAGGCGGCCCGCTCCCAGGTCCGGCCGAGGCTCTCGTAGTAGCGCTCGGCCGGGTCGGTGGCGATGCAGACGGGCGTCACCGACGGGTCGGGGCGCAGGCGAAGGTCGGTGCGGAAGACGTAGCCCTCGCCGGTCGGCTCCTGCAGCAGCTTCACCAGGCGCTGGGTGACGCGGATGAAGCCGCGGCGGAGCTCGCCAAAGGCGTCGGGGTCGTGGCGGGTTTCGTCGAAGAGCACGATGAGGTCGATGTCCGACGAGTAGTTCAGCTCGCCCGCGCCCATCTTGCCCATGGCCAGCACGAACATGCCGGCGGCCTCGGGCGCGTCGTCGGGGCCGCAGCCGGGCAGCTTGCCGCGGGCGATCTCGGCGCGGACGAGGGCCTCGAGGCCGAGGGCGACGGCGCGGTCGGCGAGCGCGGTGAGGGCGGCGGTGACGTCGTCGAGCGCCCAGG
>SKOX01000471.1 GCA_007119835.1 Paracoccaceae bacterium | reverse complement strand
CGGGTCGAGATCATCATCGAGGCGCCGATGCAGCGCCGCCTCGAGGACGCCCTGAGCCGCGCCGGCGTCAGGGGCTACACGATCCTGCCGGTGATGGGCGGCAACGGCGCTTCTGGCCAGTGGTCGCGCGAGGGCCAGGTCAGTCGCGCCGGTGGCCTGGTCGCGTTCGTCTGCATCGTGCGCGACGAGAAGAAGGACGCGCTGCTCGACGCCGCCTTCGCAGTGCTCGAGCGGCACATCGGCATCGTCTCGGTCTGCGACTGCGAGGTGATCCGCGCCGAGCGGTTCTGAGCCGGGGCCGGGCTGCGTCGACGAACCGCCGCTCGGCAGCCGTCGCCGAACAATGCCCGGGCGACGTCCTCGGCGCGCAACCCGGGCCGTCAGCCCTTCTTCAGAATCCGCCGGCCGAGCAGTTCCGCGATCTGGACCGCGTTGAGGGCCGCGCCCTTGCGGAGGTTGTCCGAGACGACCCACATCGACAGCCCGTTGTCGACGGTCGGGTCCTCGCGGATGCGGCTGACATAGGTCGCGTATTCGCCTACGCACTCGACCGGCGTGACGTAGCCGCCGGCCTCGCGCTTGTCGACGACGAGGATCCCCGGCGACTCGCGCAGGATCTCGCGGGCTTCGTCGGCGTCGATCGGGTCCTCGAACTCGACGTTCACGGCCTCCGAGTGGCCGACGAAGACCGGGACCCGCACGCAGGTCGCGTGCACCTTGATCGAGGGGTCGATGATCTTCTTGGTCTCGACGACCATCTTCCACTCCTCCCGCGTCGTGCCGTCCTCCATGAACGTGTCGATGTGCGGGATGACGTTGAAGGCGATCTGCTTGGGGTAGACCTTGGGCTCGACCTCCTGACCGGGGACGTAGATGCCCTTGGTCTGGCTCCAGAGCTCGTCCATCGCCTCCTTGCCGGTTCCCGAGACGGACTGGTAGGTGGCGACGACCACACGCTTGATCCGTGCCCGGTCGTGAAGCGGCTTCAGGGCGACCACCATCTGCGCCGTCGAGCAGTTCGGGTTCGCGATGATGTTCTTCTTGGCATAGCCCTCGATCGCGTCGGGGTTCACCTCGGGCACGATGAGGGGGACATCCATGTCGTACCGGTAGAGCGAGGAGTTGTCGATCACGACGCAGCCCGCCTTCGCGGCCTTGGGCGCATACTGCTTGGTCGCGTCCGACCCGATCGCGAAGAACGCGATGTCCCAGCCCGCGAAGTCGAAGGTGTCGAGGTCAAGGGTCTTGAGGGTCCTGTCGCCGTAGGAGCACTCCGAGCCCAGCGACCGGCGCGAGGCGAGCGCGACCACCTCGTCGGCGGGGAACTCCCGCTCGGCCAGGATATTGAGCATCTCGCGGCCCACGTTGCCCGTGGCGCCGACGACGGCAACTCGGTAGCCCATCGAAAGATTCCCCTCCAGCGATCGGCGCCCTATAGGCGCCTTCGCACGGGCTTGCAACGGCGGTGCGGCGGGATGGCCGCTGCGCGGTTCGGAGAGGGGAATGGTCGGAGTGAGAGGATTCGAACCTCCGACCCCCTGCTCCCGAAGCAGGTGCGCTACCAGGCTGCGCTACACTCCGACCCTGCGGGAGTTACGCCGATCACCGGTCGGGTTCAAGACCCAACAGGGCGAGGGCCGCGCTCGGCCAACCCAGCCCTCGCCGGCAGCTCCCTGCGGGGCTTTGGCTACTGCGCCTGGGCGGCCTCGGTCTCGATGGCCTCGCCGGCCGCGCCAACGTCCTGGCCGACGCCCTGGAGCGTGTTGCACCCGGAAAGCATGAAGATGAACGGGATCGGGATGAGAAGTCGAAAGAGCATAGCGGCCTCCATTTCCTTGCATAACGTCTGGGCGCAACGCGTCCTGCACCGCCGGGTTCCGCCGGCTCGTCAAGGGACTTCGCCGTGCGCGCCCGCATGGCATTTGCGCGGCAGGCTCGCCGCGGCTATCTTGATGCCTGCCGCGGCGCATCGGGCCGCCGCCGAACCTTGGGAGAGGTCATGCCCGCGCCGCTCGCCCTGCCACCCCTCGCCTGGGCCGCCCTGCGGCTCGGCGCCGTCGCCGCCGTCGCAATCTACGCCGCGCGCAGCCGGGCCTCGCAGCCGAAGATCGCCGAGCACGAGAACGTGCTGGACACGATGGGCGAGGGCTTCGAGGCGGCGCCCCACCGGGCGGAGGCGGAGCGGGCGGTCCATGCCCACGGCCGGTTCCGCCGCGTCGTGCGCCTCGGCCCGACGGGCCCCGGGATCGAGATCGACGCCTCCGGCCTCGCCCGATTGCGCATCCGCCGGGCCTGAATCGGCATCATGGGCGTGATGCGTCTCCATCACTCGCCGACCTCGCCCTTCGTGCGGAAGGTGATGGTCGTTCTCCACGAGACGGGTCTGATCGATCAGGTCGAGCTCTCGCCGGCGAGCGGGACGCCGATCGAGCCTGGCACGGCGCCGATCGGCGCCAACCCGCTCGGCAAGGTTCCCTGCCTCGAGCGCCCCGACGGGCCGGCGCTCTACGACAGCCGGGTGATCTGCCGCTATCTCGACGCGCTGACGGGTCCGCGGCTCTACCCCGCGCCGCCGCGCAAGTGGGAGACGCTTACCCTCGAGGCGACGGGCGACGGGATCATGGAGGCGGCGCTGCTGATGGTCTACGAGGCGCGTCTCCGGCCCGAGGCGATCCGGTTCGAGCCGTGGGTGGAGGGGCAGTGGAGCAAGATCGCGCGGACGCTCGACGCGATCGAGGGGCGCTGGATGTCCCACCTGAACGGCCCGCTCGACGCCGGCCAGATCGCCGTCGGCTGCGCGATCGGTTATGTCGATTTCCGGCTTGGCGGCCGGACGTGGCGCGAGGGCCGTGCGACGCTCGCCGCCTGGGCGGACGGTTTCCTCGCGCGGCCCGCGATGGCCGCGACCGCCCCGCCGTGAGGCGCGCCGGCCTCGACTTCCGCGCCGGCTACGTCCTCATGCCGGGGAGCGGACCTGCTTCCGGACGTGCCCACATCTGGACACGCCGCAAGCCACTGACGTGAGAAGCGACTAGTCTTGAGCGGCCGCAGCCGGTGTTAGGGTGCGGTCCGACGGGTGTCGGCCTCGTCGCCGGTCAGCATGAGGCGGGCCTGCAACTCGGGGTCCGCGATGGCGCACATGTCGGTGCGGCCGGACCAGTGGCGGCTCCGTGCGATCCGGCGGTAGAGCCACTCGCGCACGGGCGCCGGATAGAGGCGGAAGAATCCGAGGATCCGCCCGGTGCCGCCGAGCCGCGCGCCGATGCGGATCATCGCCTCCATGCCGCTCCAGGCGCGGCCGTCCTCGAGGTAGAGCCAGGTCTCCGGATCGCCGGGCTCGAGGCCGTAGTGGCGCACGACGGCGCTGCCGAGCGGCGACTGGACCGGGCAGATCCTGAACTCGCGCTTGCGGTCGAGTTTGGCGATTGTCCGCGCGCCGCCGGCGCAGAGCACGCACTCGCCGTCCATGAAGGCGACGGGGCCGGCATCGTCGAAGGCGGGCACCGAGGGGTCGTCGCGATAGGAATAGGGCGGTCGGTCGATGACTTGGGCCATCCACTACAGATGCATCCGATGCGAACCGATTGGAAGGGGCGTCAGACGGCCTTTTGGCCGGCCGGCGCCTGCCCGACCCAGCCCTCCTCGACGCCGTGGCAGGCGACGAGCGCGCCGGAGGCCTCGGCGAAGGCCCGTGGCACCTCGCGCCTGCAGCGCTCGCGGGCGAAGGGGCAGCGCGGATGGAAGGTGCAGCCTGGCGGCGGATCGAGCGGGTTCGGGATCTCGCCGGTGATCGGCGTGCGCTCGCGGCCGGTCATGTCGATGTCGGGGATCGCGTCGATCAGGCTGCGGGTGTAGGGGTGGCGCGGGTCGCGGAACATCGCCTTCGCCGGCGCCACTTCGGCCAGCCCGCCGAGATAGAGCACGCCGATCCGGTCGGCCATGTGCCGGACGACGGCGAGGTTGTGGCTGATGAACAGGTAGGTGAGGCCGAGCCGGTCCTGCAGGTCGCGCATGAGGTTGAGGATCTGCGCCTGAACCGAGACGTCGAGGGCCGAGGTCGGCTCGTCGCAGACGAGGAACTCGGGCTCCGAGGCGAGCGCCCGGGCGATGCAGATGCGCTGGCGCTGGCCGCCGGAGAACTGGTGGGGGTATTTCTCGCCGTCCTCGGGCGTGAGCTTCACGGTGGTCAGCAGCTCCCCCACCCGGTCCCGCGTGGCCCGGCCGCGGGTGATCCCGAAGACGTCGAGCGGCTCGGCGATGATGTCACGCACCCGCCAGCGCGGGTTGAGCGAGGCGAAGGGATCCTGGAAGATCATCTGGAAGCGCCGGCGCAGGTCGCGGAGCTTCGGCGCGTTCGCCGGGTCCCAGATGTCGGTGCCGTCGATGCGGATGCTGCCGGCGGTCGGCGGCAGGAGGCCCACGACCATCTTGGCGATGGTCGACTTGCCCGAGCCGGATTCGCCGACGAGCGCCAGCGTCTCGCCGCGGCGGATGTCGAAGGAGACGCCGCCCACGGCCTTGACGACCCGCCGGGGCTCGCCGGAGAGCGTGCGGTGCAGCCACGAGGCGGAAACGTCGAAGTCGCGGACGAGGCCCCGGACCTCGACGACGCTGTCGCTCGCGGCCTCGCGCCGGGCGACGAGGTCGGCGGGGGCGGGGCCGACCATCAGGCGGGCCTCCCGACGGCGGGAGCCTCACGCGCGGGCGGTTGCTCCGTGCGTTCGTCGTAGAGCCAGCAGGTGACGCAGGCGCCGTCGGCGTCGATGAGGGGCGGCCGCTCGCGGCGGCAGATGTCCATGACGCGCGGGCAGCGGGGGTTGAAGGCGCAGCCCTCGGGGATGGCGTTGAGACGGGGCATGGCGCCGGGGATCTGGACGAGGCGCTCGCCCTCGCCGGTCAGCGACGGGATCGAGCCCATCAGCCCCTGGGTGTAGGGGTGGAGCGGGCGCTTCAGCACGTCGCGGACGGCGCCGACCTCGGCGATGCGCCCGGCGTAGAGGACGGCGACGCGGTCGGCGGCCTCGGCGATCACGCCCATGTCGTGGGTGATCAGGATCGCCGACGTCCCGCGTTCGCGGCAGAGGCGGCGGAAGACCTGGATCACCTGAGCCTGGACGGAGACGTCGAGGGCGGTGGTCGGCTCGTCGGCGATCACGAAGTCGGGCTCGGCGCAGAGCGCGAGCGCGATGACGACGCGCTGGCGCATGCCGCCGGAGAACTGGTGCGGATAGTTGTCAATGCGCGCCTCCGGCGCGGGGATGCCGACTTCTGCGAGGAGGTCGATGGCGCGCTGGCGGGACTCGCGCTCGCCGAGACGAAGGTGGTGCTGGATGGTCTCGGCGAGCTGCTGCCCGACGGTGAACAGCGGGTTGAGCGAGGTCAGCGGGTCCTGGAAGACCATGCCGATGCGCTTGCCGCGGATGCGGTTGAGGCGCTCGGTGGGCAGGTTGTCGATGCGCTCGCCCTTCAGGCGGATCTCGCCGCCGGCGATGCGGCCCGGCGGATCGAGAAGCCCGATGATCGCCGAGCCGGTGATCGACTTGCCCGCGCCCGATTCGCCGACGACGCCGAGGATCTCGCCGGGTCCGACATCGAACGAGATGCCGTCGAGCGCCCGCAGGATGCCGCGGCGGGTGGGGAACTCGACGACGAGGTTGCGGACGGAAAGGACGGCGTCGGTCATCGCAGGCGCGGGTTCAGGGCCTCGCGCAGCCAGTCGCCGAGGAGGTTCACCGACAGCGCGAGCGCGAGAAGCGTGAGCGAGGGGAAGAGCAGGATCCACCACTCGCCGGAGAAGAGGAAGCCTTGGCCGAAGCGGATGAGCGTGCCGAGCGACGGCTGCGTGGGCGGCACGCCGACGCCGAGGAAGGAGAGCGTGGCCTCGGCGATGATCGCGAGGGCGAGGGAGATGGTGGCGATCACCAGGATCGGCTCGGTGACATTCGGCAGCACGTGCCGGCTCATGATCGCGAAGGGGGAGCGGCCGATCAGGCGGGCGGCGGCGACGTATTCGCGGCTCTTCTGGACCATGGTGGCGCCGCGGACGGTGCGGGCATACTGGACCCAGTCGGAGAGGCCGATCGCGACGATGAGGACGTAGACCGCCATCGCTTCGCGGTGCTGGGGGGGCAGGAAGCCGCGGGCGACGCCGAAGATCAGCAGCGCGACGAGGATCACCGGAAAGGTGAGCTGGACGTCGGCGATGCGCATGATGACGGCATCGGCGCGCCCGCCGACATAGCCCGCGATCAGCCCCAGCGTGACGCCGAGGACGAGGGAGAACAGGACGGCGAAGAAGCCGACGAAGAGCGAGACCCGCGCGCCGTAGAGGATCGCGGAGAAGACGTCGCGTCCCTGGCCGTCGGACCCCAGCAGGAAGGTGTTGCCGGTGAAGGGGTTCTCCTGGCCGGGCGGAGTGAAGCCGTCCATCAGGTTGAGCTGGCGCGGGTCGAACGGGTTCTGCGGCGCGATCCACGGCGCGAAGATGGCGGCCAGGATGATGGTGAGCGCGACGAGGGCCGCGATGATCGTGACCGGCGACGACCGGAAGGAGTGGGCAAGGTCCGAGTCCCAGCCGGCGTAGATCCGGCGGCTCAGACGCTGGACGAGCTTCTCGCGGACGTCCATCAGGCGCCCTCCCTTGGCATGGCGGCGGCCCGGCGGAGCGCGCGCCGTTGCGCACGCACGACGTGGTCTCCCCACGCTGACGCGCGGGGCCCCTCGCGCGCCATTGCGCGCGGGCGAGGGGCTTCGGCCCCTCGCGCTCCCCCGGCTGCTCTCCAGGTTTCTAGCCGGAAGAGTCGCGGCATGGCCCGGCGGGCGCCTGGCACCGCGCGGGACGAAGGCGCGGTGGTGTGGCGCCCGACGCCGGCCGAGGGGGCTCGATGCCCCCGAGGACGGCGCTTCCCGATGAGAAACCGCGTGCGCATCAGTGGCCTCGCGCGCCTTCGACCCGGAGGCGGGGGTCGACGGCGTAGTATAGGAGGTCGACGACGAGGTTGATGACCACGAAGACGAGGCCGATCAGCATCAGGTAGGCGGCCATTACCGGCACGTCGACGAACTGGACCGAGGTGATGAAGAGAAGGCCGACGCCGGGCCACTGGAATACGGTCTCGGTGACGATGGCGAAGGCGATGATCGAGCCGAGCTGGAGGCCGGTTATGGTGATGACCGGGACCATGGTGTTCTTCAGGGCGTGGCGGAAGTTGACCCGGCGCTCGGGCAGGCCGCGGGCGCGGGCGAACTTGATGTAGTCCGAGCGCAGCACCTCCATCATCTCGGCGCGCACCAGGCGCATGATCAGCGTCATCTGGTAGAGCGCGAGCGTAATCGCGGGCAGCACCAGCGAGGCGAGGCCGCTTTGGGTCAGGAACCCGGTCGACCAGCCGCCGATCTGCACCGTCTGCCCGCGCCCGAAGGATGGCAGCCAGCCGAGCTCGACCGCGAAGACATAGATGAGCCCGATGCCGATCAGGAAGGTGGGCAGGCTGACGCCGACCAGCGAGGCAGTCATCACGAAGCGTGACGCGAGCCCGCGGGGGCGGATCGCGGTATAGACGCCCAGCGAGACGCCGACGAAGAAGGCGAGCAGCGCCGAGACCAGGGCAAGCTCCAGCGTCGCGGGCAGCCGCTCGAGGATGAGGTCCATCACCGGGCGCCCGAGGCGGTAGGAGACGCCGAAGTCGCCGGTGGCCGCGCGTGCGATGAAGCGGGCGAACTGGACCGGGAAGGGCTGGTCGAGCCCGAGCTGGCGGGCGAGCTCCGCCCGCTGCTCCAGCGTCGCCTCCTGGCCCATCATGTTGTTGATGGGATCGCCGATGAAGCGGAACATCGAGAAGGACACGAAGCCCACGATGAGCAGGACGAGCGTCGCCTGGGCGAGGCGTCTGAGGACGAAGGCGATCATGGGGCTCAGGGTCCTCGGCATGCGCCCGGCGACCGAAGCCGCCGGGCCGCATTTCGGTCTCTAGCGGTTCACCGCCACGTCCTTGGCCCAGAAGTCGTTCTCCGGGTGGACGGGGATGTCGAGATGGTCGCCCATCGCGCGGGCGATCGTCTGGACGTGGATCGGGATGTAGTAGATTCCCTCCTGCACCCGCTCCCAGACCGCGGCGATCTTCTCGTTACGGGCGTCGAGGTCGCCTTCGCCCGCGATCTCGGCGATCATCGCGTCGATCTCGTCGTCGCAGAGCCGGGTGGCGTTCCACGAGCCCTTTCCGTCCCGGCGGCAGTGGTAGAGGAAGTCGAAGACGTACTGCGAATCGAAGGTCGGCACGCCCCAGCCGAGCAGGTAGAAGTCGGTCTCGAGGTTGGAGATCGACGGGAAGTGGATCGACAGCGAGCGGCTCTCGAGGCTCGTCGTGATGCCGATCCGGCCCAGCATTCCGACGACGGCCTGGCAGATGCCCTCGTCGTTGACGTAGCGGTCGTTCGGGCAGTGCAGCGTCACCTGGAAGCCGTCGCCGTAGCCCGCCTCCTCCATCAGCTCGAGGGCGCGGTCGAGATCGACCTCCGGGTATTCGCCCATCCACTCTTGGTAGCCGTTGATGAACGGCGGCGCGAGGGTGCCGAGCGGCTGGCTCTCGCCGCGCATCACGACCTGCTGGATCGCTTCGCGGTCGACGGCCATGTTGATCGCCTCGCGGACCTCGCGGCTGGCGAACGGATTGCCCTCCGCGGTGCCGTGGGTGATCTGGTCGTCGCCGACGTTCATGCCGAGGAAGATCGTGCGGTTCTCCGGTCCGCGCGTCACCCGGACGCCGGCCGTCTGCTCGAGCCGGGCGATGTCCTGGACGGGGACGTCCTGGACGAAGTCGACCTCGCCCGACAGGAGCGCGGCGACGCGGGTCGGGGCGGCGGTGATCGGGGTGTAGAGGATCTCGGTGATGTCGAGCGGGAACTCGTCACGCCCCCAGTAATCCTCGAACAGGGTGGCGACGTTGCGGCTGTCGGGCACGCGCTGCTGCAGGACGTAGGGCCCGGTGCCGTTGGCGTTGCGCGCGGCGAAGTGCTCCTCGCCCGCGTCGAAGTTCTGCGGCTCGGTCGCGTTGTTCTCCTCGGCCCACTCCCGGTCCATCATGAAGAGGTTGGTGAGCTTGTCGATGAGGATCGGGTCCGGGCCGTCGGTATGGAAGCGGACGGTGTGGTCGTCGACGACCTCGACCTCGCGGATCGAGGCGACGAGCTCCTTCATGTTGGAGGTGGGCTTCTGGGCGCGCTCGATGGAGAAGGCGACGTCCTCGGCCGTGAAGTCGTTGCCGTTGTGGAAGACGACGCCCTCGCGCAGGGTGAACTCCCAGACGGTGTCGTCGTCCTCGGAGATGCCCCACTCGGTGGCCAGCGTCGGCCTCAGCGAGCCGTCGACGTCGCGGATGATGAGCGGCTCGTAGATCTGGTGGTTGAAGACGTGGGTCGGCCCCGAATTCTGGGAATGCGGGTCCATGGTGAGGTTGTCGGCCGAGCGGGCCCAGCGCAGCGTCTCGGCACTGGCGGCGCCGGCGCCGACGGCGAGCGCCGCCGTCGCCAGAAGCGATGCAACGACTTTCATCGGTATTCTTCTCCCTGATGGACGCAAGGCGCCGCTCATGCCGGCGGCGTCCTCCTCGTCGAGGTAACCGGCGCGACGGTAGCAAGGCGCTGCAGCCGGTTCAATCACCCGCCACGGCCCCGTGATCGGCAAAGCTGGCGACCAGCGCGGCGTGGTAGGAGCCGGCGGCGCCGACACCCTTGCCCCAGGCCACCGCCTCGTCGCCCAGCGCCTCGTTCTGGACCTCGATGCCGCGAAAGCGCCCGAGGAGGCGATGGCTCGCCAGCATGTGGTCGAGCATCTGCGGTCGGCCGTGGTGCAGGACGCTGTAGCGGCGCGACCGCTCGATGGCGCGGTCGAGGACGACGAGGGCGCGGGCGGCGAGCTCGGGATTGCCGGTGTCCTCGGGCGCGCCCGCGACGAGGCGCACGGGGGTCTCGTGGTCCTCGGCGTTGAAGTCGCCGGCGACCAGCACGAGGGGGTCGGGCGCGGCGTCGAAGAGGGCGTCGACCAGCAGGCGAAGCTCCAGCGCCTGGCCGGTGCGCTTCACTCCCGAGTGGAAGAAGCCTTCCGCCCAGGCGGCGACCGAGCGCCAGGCGAAGGGTGCGAGCTTGCCCCCCGGAATGGTCGAGGCGAGCGGCGCGCGCAGATGGACGTTGACGACGGTGAGGCGTTCTGCCCTGGCGCCGGGGGCGATCTCGGTGACGAGGAGGGGGCGCTCGAAGCGGATCTCGGCAGGCGTCGGATCGGGGGGCTCGGCGGTGGCGTGCGCCATGCTGGGCGGGGCGAGCAGGTCGTGCCGCACCTGGCGGCTCGCCGCGATCGGCCAGCGCGAGAGGGTGACGAGGTTGTGGCGGTCGGCCGGGGCGCCCGAGGCTGCGTGCGTGACCGCGCGGTGAAAGCCTGCGTAGGGCGTGCCGGCGATGAGCTCGTCGAGGGCTGCGAGGCTGCGGCGGCCGCCGACCTTCTGACCGTTCACCTCCTGCAGGCAGAGGATGTCGGCCTCGAGCCGCTCCAGCGCGGGGCGCAGCAGGCG
>SKOX01000006.1 GCA_007119835.1 Paracoccaceae bacterium | reverse complement strand
CCCGGCGCGCGGCAATCTGTCAATAGAATTTGACAGGTCGGGGCGGCTGTGGTCTGATTCCGAGGCGGGCGCCGAATCTGTGCTGGTCCACAGGGTTCGCACGAAGGAGTGGAACCGGGATGCTGAGGCGCGTGACTCTGGAAAACGGCTTGGGGAACGACCAGATAGGGGGCTGTGGCGGATTGCCGCCCTCCGTCCTTGCATTTGCTCTTGGAAGCCTCGTGACCGAACGACAAGGTGATGTGACAGCGTCCGCCGTGGTCGAGCAGATCTGCGACGCCCTTGTCGGCGAGGCCCCCGGTGCGGCCAAGGCCCTGGTCGAGCGTCTCATCGCCTGCGGGATCAGCGTCGACGCGCTTTACGACACCTTCATTCCCCGTACGGCGGCGCGGCTCGGCGAGCTCTGGCTTGAGGACGCCCTCTCCTTCACGGCTGTGACGCTCGGGATGGCGCGCCTCACCGAGGTCTTCCGCGGCCTCAGCCCGAGCTACATGAAGGCGCGCCGGCCGACCGGGCGCGACCGCCGGGCCCTCTTCGCGCTCGTCCCCGGCGAGCAGCACGCCCTTGGGATCGTCGTTGCGGCCGACCAGTTCCAGCGCGCCGGCTGGATCGTCCAGGTCGAGCTCCAGGCCAGCGCCGCGCGCCTCGAGGACATCGTGCAAAGCCAGCGCTTCGAGCTGGTGGGACTCTCGGCCGGAAGCCGGCGCGTGCTGCCCGCCCTCGAGGCGACACTGGACCGGCTGCGTGGCGTGGCCGCGCCCGGGACCCGATTCGCCCTCGGCGGCGCGCTCGTCCGCGGCGACCCCGAGCTCGTGCGCAACCTGGGGGCCGACACCGACTGCACGAACGTGAAAGATGCACTGTACGAACTGGAGCGAACAGACTAACGCTCGCCTCCCCCGGCCGTTCGGCCGGGCAACGCGAGCACTTCCGGAGGTCCCCCTGCGCGATCGGGCGGCGATGTGAACAGAAACGGCCCCTTTCTCTCCACCCTGGGCGACTTCGCCGACATCGACCCCGAGGCGATGAAGGTGATGATCGCGATGGCATCCGACATCGCGCTCGTCGTGTCGGCGGAGGGAATCGTGACGGATGTCTACTTCGGCGCCGACATGGAGCCCGCGAACGACGCGGCGGCCTGGTCTGGCGTCGACATCGACGAGATCGTCACCGAGGAGTCGCGCGGCAAGGTCGCCGACATGCTGGCGCGCGCCCGGGGCCATGAGGCGCCGCGCTGGCGCGAGATCAACCACCGCAGCCCGCGCGGGGAGGAGTTTCCCGTCCGCTACGCCGCGGTCAGGACCGGCACCGAGGGCAACGTCATCCTGCTCGGGCGCGACCTGCGCATGGTGGCCCAGCTCCAGAAGCGGCTCGTCCACGCCCAGCTCACCATGGAGCAGGACTACGAGCGTATCCGCCAGATCGAGACGCGCTACCGGGTCCTGTTCGAAACGACCCAGGAAGCGCTCCTGATCGTCTCGGCGGAGACCGGGCGGATCGTCGATGCCAACTCGGCGGCGGCGCGGCTCTTCGGCCAGGAGGTGGGCGAGCTGACCAACCGCCTGCTCGCCCAGCGCTTCGATCCGGCGAGTCAGGCGATGGTGGCCGAAACCGCGTCCACCGTGCGCGAGACCGGCCGCGAGCAGCACGTCGTCGTGCGCACGCGGGGCGAGCGGCGCCACCTCAGCCTCGACATCCTGCTGTTCCGCTCGGTCAACGAGACGCTCTTCCTCTGCCGCCTGACGCCGCGCACCGGCGAGGGCGGCGTCGAGACCGGCATCGAGCAGGCGCTCATCACCCTCTACCACCGCGCGGGCGATGCCATCGTCATCACCGACGGCGGCGGCGTCATCCGGTGGGCGAACACCGCCTTCCTCGCGATGACCGACGCGGCGGTGTCGGAGAGCGTGCAGGCCAAGAGCCTCGGCGATTTCCTCGGCCGGCCGATGATCGACCTCAGCGTCATGATGCAGAATGCCCGCGAGCGCGGCCGGCTGTCGGTCTATGCCACGACCGTGCGCAGCGCCTACGGGGTCAGCGTGCCGGTGGAGATCTCGGCGACCTTCCTCGCCGACGCCCGGCCGGAGGGCTTCGGCTTCGTCCTGCGCGACGTGAGCCGGGCGGCGTCGACCCGTGGCCCGGGCACGCCGGTCTCACCGGAGGCGGTGGAGAACCTCATCGACCTCGTCGGCTCCACGCCGCTCAGGGAGCTCGTTCGCGGCACGACCGACGTGGTCGAAAAGCTGTGCATCGAAACCGCGCTGAAGCTGACCAACAACAACCGCGCCTCGGCCGCCGAAATGCTCGGCCTGTCGCGGCAGAGCCTCTACGTCAAGCTCCGCAAGTACGACCTGATCGACCAGGATGACTGAGGCCGGAGCGGTGTCCACACCTGGACATCCTTCATCCTCTGAATCGACTGAGGTTTGGGCAACGAGCAAGATCGCGCGCGGTGGCGTCTCGCGCGCGTCCCTGGCGGAGGCCCCTGACGGGGCCGAGTCGCTTGCCCGGTCCCGGCCGCCGGCCGGAACCTGGCGGTTGGGCAGGCCGCACGCCCAGGGGACCGAACCGCTGCAGGTGCGAATCCAAGTCCCGCGCGGCGGGATTGCATCCCGTGCCCGGCCGGGCGAAAGGGTGGCCGACGCAAAGGGATGCCCGCCGCGCATGGCCGAGACGCCCGACCTCGAGATCTTCCTTGCCGCGCCGCCCGGCCTCGAGCCGGTGCTGCTCGACGAGGCGCGGGAGGCGGGGTTCGCCGCGCCCGAGGCGGTGCCGGGCGGCGTCGTGGT
>SKOX01000093.1 GCA_007119835.1 Paracoccaceae bacterium | reverse complement strand
TGGCCGGGGAGGCGGGGCAGCGGCCGGTGTCGCGGCCGCGCCCGAAGCCTCACGCGGCGCGGGCGCGGCGGCAGGCTCGGCCGCAGGCTCCGCCGTGGTTTCCGGCGCAGTCACGGGTGCAGTCTCTGGCGCAGTCTCTCGCGCAGTCTCGGGCGTTGTCTCTGGCCCAGTCTCGTCCCCGGCCTCGGGCGGCGGGGCCTCGTCCGCGCCGCGCAGATGGGCGAGCGGCGCGCCGACGGGAAGCTTGTCGCCCACGCTCGCGTCGAGGCGATTGACGACGCCGGCCTCGAAAATCTCGATCTCGATCGCGCCCTTCTGGGTCTCGACGACGGCCACCACGTCGCCGGGCGCCACCCGGTCACCGGGCTTCACCAGCCACTCGACCAGCGTCCCCGCCTCCATGTCGGCGCCGAGGGAGGGCATGGCAAAGACACCCATCGCTCAGCCCCGCCCCATCGTCGCCCGGGAGGCGGCGACGATGGCGTCGACCGTCGGCAGCGCCGCGTCCTCGAGATGCTTAGGATAGGGCACCGGCACCTCCGCCGAGCAGACCCGGCCGACCGGCGCGTCGAGCGACCAGAAGGCGGCCTCGCCGATCCGCGCCGCGATTTCAGCAGCCAGCGAGCCGGTCCGCCAGCCCTCGTCGACCACCACCGCGCGGCGCGTCCGGGCGACCGAGCCAAGGATCGTCTCGTCGTCGAGCGGCCGCAGCACCCGCAGGTCGATCACCTCCGCCTCGATCCCGTCCTCCGCCAGCCGCTCCGCCGCCGCCAGCGTCTTCGGCAGCGACCCGCCATAGGTGACGAGCGTCAGGTCCCGCCCCGCCCGGCGCACCGCCGCCCGGTCGATCTCGACCGGCCCCGCGTCGACTGCGAGGCGTCCCGCCATGTTGTAGAGCAGGACATGCTCGAAGATCAGCACCGGGTCGGGCTCCTGAAGCGCCGTCCAGAGCATGCCGCGCGCATCCTCGAGCGTGGCGGGCGCCAGGACCCGCAGGCCCGGAATGTGCGCGTACCACCCCTCCAGCGAATGCGAGTGCTGCGCCGCGAGCTGCCGCCCCGCGCCGGTCGCCATCCGGATCACCAGCGGCGCGCCGAACTGGCCGCCGGACATGTGGCGGATCGTGGCCGCGGTGTTCAGGATCTGGTCGAGCGCGAGCAGGCTGAAGTTCACCGTCATGATCTCGACGATCGGCCGCATGCCGACCATCGCCGCCCCGATGCCCGCGCCGGTGAAGGCGGCCTCGGAGAGCGGCGTGTCGCGGATGCGATCCGGCCCGAACTCCGCCATCAGACCCTTGGTGACGGCATAGGTGCCGCCATAGGCGCCGACGTCCTCGCCCATGAGGAACACCCGCTCGTCGCGGATCATCGCGTCGGTGATCGCCGCCTTGACCGCCTCGCGGTAGGTCGTCTCGACCGTCTCGCCCACCGGTTCTGCCGCTGCGGGGGGCGGTGGGCGCGTCTCCGCCATCACATGCCGCTCGAGGTCTTCCACCGGCTCCCAGGGTGCCTGCTCGGCCGAGGCTGCGGCGTTCGCCACCTCCTGCTCGATCTCGGCCTCGATCGCCGCGATCTCCTCGTCGTGGAGCAGGTTGTTGGTCACGAGCCAGTCGCGGAACCGTGGCACCGGGTCCCGCTCGCGCCATTCCCGCACCTCCGCCTTGTCGCGGTAGAGCCCGGCGTCGAACATCGAATGCGCCCGGAAGCGGTAGGTAAGGCATTCGAGGAAACGGGGATGCGCCTCGGCGCGGATCGCCGCGACCGCGCGCCGGGCGGCCGCCTCGACGGCGACGACGTCCATGCCGTCCACCGCCTCCGCCGGCATGCCGTAGCCCGCAGCACGGGCGGCGAGGTCGGGGTTCGCCTGGTGCCGCTCGATCGCCGTGCCCATCGCGTAGCGGTTGTTCTCGCAGACGAAGAGCACCGGCAGCGCCCAGAGGGCCGCGAGGTTCATCGTCTCGTGGAACTCGCCCTCCGCCACCGCGCCGTCCCCGAAGAAGCAGACCGTGACCCGCGCCTCGCCCTGCATCTTGTCGCCGAGCGCGAGGCCGGCGGCCAGCGGGATGCCGCCGCCGACGATGGCGTTGCCGCCGTAGAAGTTGGTCTCCGCATCGAAGAGATGCATCGACCCGCCGCGCCCGCCCGAGCAGCCGGTCGCCTTGCCGTACATCTCGGCGAGCGCCGACTGCATGCTCACCCCCCGCGCCAGCGCATGGCCGTGCTCGCGGTAGGTCGCGACGACCCGGTCGCGCTCCTCGAGCGCCGCCATGACGCCGACGGCGATCGCCTCCTCGCCGTCGTAGAGGTGGAGGAAGCCGCGGATCTTCTCCTGCGTGTAGAGCTCGGCGCACTTCGCCTCGAAGCGGCGGATGCGGAGCATGCCGCGCAGAAGCGCGGCGACATGTGCGTGATCGAGTCGCGGCTTGGTGCCCGTCGTCATCGCTCGCCCCTCACCGCTAAACCTTCACCGCTCATCCGTCTCCAGCGTCGACAGGTCGCCCTCGGGCAGCCCGAGCTCGCGCGCCTTCAGCAGTCGCCGCATGATCTTGCCCGAGCGCGTCTTGGGCAGGTTCTGGCGGAACGCGATCTCCCGCGGCGCCACTGCCGGCCCGAGCCGCTTGCGGGCATGGCCGCGGATGGCGCGCTCGAGCGCGTCGCTGGGCTCGAAGCCCGGGTTGAGCGCGACATAGGCCTTGACGACCTCGCCCGCCGTCTCGTCCGGCAGGCCGATCACCGCCGCCTCCGCCACCGCCTCGTGCTCGATCAGCGCGCTCTCGACCTCGAAGGG
>SKOX01000306.1 GCA_007119835.1 Paracoccaceae bacterium | reverse complement strand
GGTCGGGCACGAGTTCGGCGAGCCTGTCGATGAACCCGAAACGCCGCTCGACCGCCGCCAGCAGGGCCACGCCGATGTCGGAGGTCTGCGCGCCGCCGTCGAAGGCGGCGATGACGGGCTTTCCGCCAGAGGCTGGCATCGCGAAAAGCGCAGGAGTGGTCTCGGTCATGACGTTTGGCTCGCCTGAAGAAGTGTGGTGGTCGCAGAAGTCGCTCCCGCAGCCACTTTATCTAAATCGCGTCAGATGCTTAAGCCAAAGAGGCACCGCCCACGTGAAATATCCGGGTTCGGGCGAGAAGACTTCGGGATAGAGGTCGTGCTGACGCGGCCGGGTCTCGGTATGCGTCCAGGCCGGAGTGGCGGCCGAGCCGAGCAAGGCCGCGCCGATGCCGGTCATCACGCTGCGGCGGCTTGGGCGCGCAAGCGCACCTGGAAAACGCGCAGGCGCGCGCGGAAAAGCTGTGGTGTGGAACACGCTTGTCTCCTCGTGCGGCGGGCAGGGCGGAAGGCGGAACGCCGGGGTGCGCCCAAGCTGGCACAACTGCAGAGGCCGGCAGAGTGTTCCGGTCCGCAGGATTCCTTCGCGCCTGGTCTCTGCTTTGATCCCTCAAATCACTTCGGGCAGCAATTTGCGTTCTACGGCGCCGGGCGATCGCGCTGCTGTCCACGTCTCTTCTTGCCGCCGCAGATATCGCGGGCCTGCCGTTCGTCTTCGTCACGGGCTACCAGCCCGAGGGCCTCATCCCGGGCCGGTTCAGCGCCGCTCCCGTGGTGAGGAAGCCGTCTGCTCTCGGGGATCTCGAGCGAGCGTTGAAGGAGGTCCTGTCGTCGATCGCCCCCGACGATGATCTGGCCGTGAACGCGTCTTGACCGGCGTGCCGTCCTGCGCCTCCACGATGGCGAGAAACCAGCCGTGGCCATAGTCGTGGCCAGAGAAGACCGACCGGTTGCGCGGCTTCCAAGACGTCTCGATCCGGCGCGCCGAGACGAGGGGCGCGCCGCCGGTCCGGATCGCCTCCCCGAAGGCGACCATGGCGCGAGGGCTGAGCGCCATGGTGTTGCCGCCCATGTAGATCCCCTGCGGATCGCGCGTCCAGGCCGGGATCTCGATGCCAAGCGGGCCGGTACTGGCTGGTTAGAAGACCGGGGTCTCGCGGTAGGTGCCCCAGACCGTCTTGAGCTTCTCGACGATGTCGCCCATGGTCGCGCCGTTCTTCACGAGCTCGATCGTGACCGGCATGATGTTCTCGCGCTCGTCCTGAGCGACGGCAACAAGACGATCGAGAAGGGCCTGGACCTTCGCCTCGTCCCGCTCTTCCCGGACGCGCCGGGTGCGCGCGATCTGGCGCTCGGCGGTTGTCGGGTCGTACGGGTGGACCTCGATCTGCTCTCGCGTCTCCATCCGGTAGCGGTTGACGCCGATCACCGGCTTCTCGCCCGACTGCTTCCGAAGCGCCGTCTCGTAGGCGAAGTCGGCGATGTGCTTTTGGAACCAGCCCTCTTCGATCAGCCTGATCGTGCCGCCGCGCTCCTCGATCTCTTCGAGGATGGCGAAGATGCGCTTCTCGTATTCGGTCGTCAGGCTCTCGACGTAGTAGGAGCCGCCGAGCGGATCGACGACGCTCGTCACGTTGGTCTCGTCGGCGATCACCTGCTGGGTGCGCAGCGCGAGGCGCATCGCGTCTTCGGTAGGAATGGCGAAGGCCTCATCGTAGCCGTTGGTGTGCAGCGACTGCGCGCCGCCGAGGACGGCCGAGAGGGCCTGCATCGCCGTACGCACCACGTTGACCATGTACTGGGGCTTGGTCAGCGTCGCGGCCGCTGTCTGGCAGTGGAAGCGCAGGCGCATTGACTCGGGCCGCTGCGCCCCGAAGCGCTCCTTCATGATCTTGGCGTAGCAGCGGCGAAGTGCGCGGAACTTGGCGACCTCCTCGAAGAGGTCGGCCTGGGAGACGAAGAAGAAGGCGAGGCGCGGCGCGAAGTCGTCGACGTGCAGGCCGAGCTTTCGCAGCTCTTCGACGTAGACGATCAGGTTCGCCAGCGTGAAGGCTGCCTCGTGCAGCGGCGAGGCGCCGGCCTCCGAGATGTGGTAGCCTGAAATGTTGATCGGGTTGTACCGCTTCAGGTTCTGTGCCGCGTAGGCGATGATGTCGCGCACGATCCGGACCGAGGGCGCGATGGGGTAGATGTACTCCTTCTGCGCCATGTACTCCTTGAGGATGTCGGCCTGCACCGTCCCCGAGATCTTGTCGAGGTCGAAGCCCCGCTTCTCGGCGAGCGCCACGTACATGGCGAGCAGGATCCACGCCGTCGGGTTGATGGTGAGCGAGACGGAGATCTTCTCGAGGTCGATGTCTGCGAGCAGCGCCTCCATGTCGGCGAGGGTGTCGATCGCCACGCCCTCGCGCCCGACCTCGCCTTCGCTCATCGGATGATCGCTGTCGTAACCCATCAGCGTCGGCATGTCGAAATCGGTCGACAGGCCGGTCTGGCCGTGCTCGATCAGGTACTTGAAGCGCCGGTTGGTGTCCTCGCCGGTGCCGAAACCCGCGATCTGGCGCATGGTCCAGGTCCGGCCGCGGTACATCGTCGGATAGGGGCCGCGTGTGTAGGGGTAGCGCCCGGGCAGGCCGATGTCTTCGAGCGGCGTCTCGGCGGCGTCGGCGGCGGTGTAGACGCGCTTGACCGGCACGTCGCCCTGCGTGAAGAATTGCTCCTTGCGCTCCGGCTGGCGCTCGAGAAAAGCCGCGACCTCGTTTTCCTCCCAGTCGCGAAGCTGCGCCCGGAGCTCTTCGACCGACAGACCATGCACCGTGTCAGGCATCCGCTTTCTCCCCCGTGAAGTTCCGCACCAGCTCGCTCGCGGCGGCGTAAGGGTCCTGCTGCCGCGCGGCGAGGGCGTCGACGCTCCCCTGCTCCCGTCCCCGGAAGCGCTCGATGAGGATCGTCTCGGCCGTCTTGCGCAGCCGGAAGGCCGCGATCGCCCGACGCCGCGCCACGCCGCCCGGTCCTGCCAGCGCCTCGCGGTGCCGCGCCATCGCGTCCATGAGATCCTCGAAGCCTTCGCCGCGCAGCGAGGAAAGGCCGAGGACCGGCGGCCGCCAGCCGTCGCGCGGCGGCGCGTCCTTCAGCATCATCTTGAGGTCGGTCAACGTCCGATTTGAATCCGGGCGGTCGCATTTCGAGACCACATGAATGTCGGCGATCTCGAGGATGCCCGCCTTGATCGCCTGCACCTCGTCGCCGAGGCCCGGCGCGGAGACGACGACCGTGGTGTCCGAGGCGTTGGCGACCTCCACCTCGTCCTGGCCGACGCCTACGGTCTCGATGAGCACCGTGTCGTAGCCGGCGACGTCGAGGATGTCGACGACGTCGAGGCAGGCGTGGGCCATGCCGCCCATGGCGCCGTGGGTGGCCATCGAGCGGATGAACACGCCCTCGTCGAGCGCGTGCTCCTGCATCCGGATCCGGTCGCCGAGGATCGCACCGCCGGAATAGGGGCTAGACGGATCGATGGCGACCACGGCAACACGCGCGCCCGCAGCCCGAAGTCGCGCCACGAGCGTCGCGACGAGCGTCGACTTGCCCGAGCCGGGCACGCCGGTGACGCCGACGACGTGGGCGCGGCCGGCCTTGCGGTAGAGGGCGCCGAGGGCTTCGCGCGCCTCGCTAGAGCTCGCCTCGGCGCGGGAGATCATCCGGGCGACGGCGAAGGGCTCGCCCTTCTCCACCCGCGGCACGAGGTCTGTGGAAGGGATGAACGCCCGCCTCACGCCGCCCCCTCACTTCGGGCCCGCATCTCGTTCAGGGCTGCCCGGTCGTCGATGACCCGCCGCGCCTTGAAGTCGGTGCGCTCGATCGAACCGGGCTCGGCCACCTCGACCACGGTCCTGAGGCCGAGCAGCTTGTGCATCCGCCCGACCACGTCGCGACGCCACGCCTCGCGCCGCGCGGCGTCGGGCCACACCTCTGCGTCGGCTTCGATGCGGATGCAGAGTTCGTCCATGGTGCCCTCGCGGCTGATGACGATGCGGTGCTCGCCGCCGTAGCCGGGGGTCTCGTTCAGGACCGCGTCGATCTCGCTCGGGTAGACGTTCTCGCCACGGATCGTGAACATGTCGTCGATCCGGCCGATGATGCCGTGGGGCAGCCAGGGATAGGTGCGGCCGCAGGGCGTCGGGCCCGCCTCCCAGAGGGTGAGGTCGCCCGAGACGATCCGGATCATCGGCTGCGAGACGCGCTCAAGCTGAGTGTAGACCGGCGTGCCGCGGCTGCCGTAGGGGACGCGCCGGAAGGTGGCTGGGTCGCAGACCTCGGTATAGACGACGTCCTGCCAGCAGAGCATGCCGGGTGTCTCGGCGCTTCCGGCGACGTTCATCCAGGGCGTCACCTCGCCCATGCTGCCCGAATCCACCACGCGTGCTCCATAGAGATCCTCGAGCCGCGCCCGCACGGCAGAGATCGAGGCGCCCGGCTCGCCGGAGAAGAAAAGGACGCGCAGCCCGAGGTCCCTTGGGTCGAGCCCCTCGTCCTTCGCCGTCTGGGCGAGGTGGAGCGCGTAGGTGGGCGTGCCGTAAAAGGCGGTCGGCCGCAGCAGGTTCAGCCACTGGACGCAGCGCGCGCTCATGCCGGTCGCGCCGGCACCGAAGGGGAAGGCCTTGGCGCGCAGGCGCTCCGCACCGGCAAGCGCCCCCCAGCTGCCGACATAGAGCGAGAAGATCGCCGCGACGCAAATGGTGTCCGAGGGCCGCAGGCCCATCCCCCACATGATCCGCGCATGGGCGTTCGCGATCGAGCGCCAGTCCTCGCGCCCGATGGCGAAGGCGGTCGGCCGCCCGGTCGTTCCGCTCGTGCCGTGGATGTGATGGATCTCGCTCTCGGGGATGCAGAGATAGTCGCCGAACGGCGGGCAGGCCGACTGGCTCCGGCGCAGCTCCGCCTTGGTGACCACGGGCACCCGCGTCTCGAAATCCTCGAGGCTTCGGAGCTGCGACGGGTGGAAGCCCGCCTCGTCCCACTTCCGGCGGTAGAACGGCGCCCGCGCGTAGGCGTAGGCGCAGACTTCCCGGAGCCGCTCGAGTATGGCCTCCTCCCGGCGGCCCGGGTCCATCGTCTCGCGCTCGGGAAACCAGTACCGGCTCTCCTCGGGCGGAATGTAGGCGTCGTCGTAGGCCGGCGGCCAGCTCCAGCTCTCCATCGACCCCTCCCTCAGCGCGCGCCGCGCGCTTCGACGAGGTGGGTGAGGCGCTCGACGATGGCCGCGGGGGGCGTGTCCTGGAGCATCACCTCGGCCACGCCCAGCGCCTTCAGCGCCTCGACGTCCTCGTCCGGCATGACGCCGCCGGCCACGACGATCATGTCCTCGGCCTGCTGCTCCGCGAGGAGCCGCATGATCTTGGGGAACACCGTCAGCTGGACGCCGGAGAGCAGGCTCACGCCGAGGATGTCGACGTCCTCCTGCACCGCCGCGCGCACGACCTCCTCCGGGGTCCGGTGGAGCCCGGTGTAGACCACGTCCATCCCGGCGTCGCGCAGCGTCCGCGCCACCACCTTCACGCCGCGGTCGTGGCCGTCGAGGCCAACCTTCGCGAGCAGGACCCGGATCGGCTGACCCATCGCTCCCTCCCTGGGCATTGTTGTTTCGTATTTCGTATACGATACTCTGGAGGGTGTCGAGATCCGGAATCCGCCCCCTCGTCGGGAGGAGCGCCGGCGCTCACACGGCACACAGCGACGGTGAGGAGGACATCTTGGCCATGGAAGCGCTTGCCCCCTCCCGGTCGCTCGTCGAGCGAAGCTATGACGCGCTGCTCGACGCGATCTGCGCGGGCGAGCTGCGCCCCGGAGACCGGATCGGCCAGGACGAGATCGCCGAGCGGCTCGGGGTCTCCCGCCAGCCCGTCAACAGCGCGATCGCCATGCTGAAGGCGCACCGCTTCGTCGTCGACACCGGACGGCGCGGCGTCGTCGTCGCGCCGGTGGACCCGCTGCTGTTCGGGGCGATCTACCAGGTGCGGGCGGTGCTTGATCCGCTAGCGACCAAGCTCGCCACGCCGCGCCTCGACGCCACCGCCATTCGCCGGGGCCGCTCGATCGTGGCGCGCGGCCAGGCCCTCATGCTTGCAGGCGACGCCAAGGGCGTGCTGCAGGCCGACATCGACTTCCACACCCACATCTACGAGCTGAGCGGCAACCCGGTCATCGTGGACACCATGCGCCTGAACTGGCTGCACCTGCGGCGCACGATGGGGGAGGTGCTGCGCCTTCCCGGCATGACGGCTCAGGTCTGGAAGCAGCACGCTCGGATCTGGGAGGCGATGGTCCGGCAGAACGCCGCCGAGGCCGCCGAGCTCATGCGCGAGCATGTGGTCCATGCCGTCGAGCGCGTGGGCCCTCCTGAGGCGACCTGAGGCCAGGCGCGGCCGGTGCCCGGTCACTGGAACGGCCGGGTCCGCTTTCACCCCTTGCCAGCCGGTTCGGCCGCAGTGCGCGGAAGGCCGTTCTCCGCCCTCGCGTCAACGGCCGCTCCCTGGCACGATCCTGCCTCCGGTCTCCGCCTTAGGTCGAGAACGCGGTGGTCAAGGTGCTGGCGTGCGCGCGCGGTCGGCGGTGCAGCCGGCAATGCCTGACCCGCACCAATCAGCCGAGGCAGTCCTCATCCAGGACGTGTTCCATGCAACTGACCGCCTTCGATCGCGCGACCTTCACGTGAGCCGAGGCCTGCGGCCGACGCGGCTGGCGCCGGACATAGCGGACGGAATCGGCCTGCGCGTGCTGGCCGCCGCCGCCACGCTCTGGCATCGTTCCGCCGTCACCCGCAGCGACGATGCCAGCAGGGTCGGCAGGGAGGCGCCATGCGACGATACTGTATCCTGCGCAACATGAGCGCCTCGGCGGGCGCCGACCCGTTCGGCGCGGGGCTGCGGACGGGAGCGCGTGCCGCTGCGCTGGCTGCGCCGGAGCCGAAGCTGGAGGTGGAAGACCTTGAGCCACGGGAGGTGCGCGAGCTCGTCCGTGATCCTGAGGTCACCTCCGTCGCCCCGATGATGCCGACGGCGCTGATCCGGCCCTTCCCGTCTTCTGCACCGGCTACCAGCGCCTGGGGGATTGCCGCCGTCGGAGCCGATGCCTCGCCCTTCTCCGGCGAGGGGGTGACAGTTGCGGTGCTCGACACGGGCATCGACGCGGCACATGCGGCCTTCCGCGGGGCTCGGCTCGTCGAGCGCGACTTCTCCGGCGACGGCAACGGCGACCCGAACGGCCACGGCACCCACTGTGCCGGAACGATCTTCGGCCGCGAGGTGGAGGGCACGCGCATCGGGGTGGCGCCGGGGGTCGCGACGGCCTTCGTCGGCAAGGTGCTCGGCGACGACGGCAGCGGCACGTCCGAGATGATCTTCCGCGGCATCCAGTGGGCGCTGGAGGAGAGCGCCGACGTGATCTCGATGTCGCTCGGCTTCGACTTCCCCGGTCTGGTGGCCCGGCTGACGCGGGAGGGCTGGCCGGTGGAGCTTGCCACGTCGGTGGCGCTCGAAGCCTACCGGGGCAACCTCAGGATGTTCGACGCGCTGATGGCGATGGTGCAGGCGCGGGTGCCGTTCGACGGCGGCACGGTGGTGGTCGCGGCCGCCGGCAACGAGAGCCGGCGCGAGATCGACCCCGGCTTCGAGATCGCGGTGGCGCTCCCGGCAGCGGCGGAGGGCGTGCTGTCGGTCGGCGCGCTGGCCGCCGGGCCCGAGGGCTTCGAGGTGGCGCCGTTCTCCAACACCTTCCCGGTGCTGAGCGCGCCCGGCGTGGACATCGTCTCGGCGCGTTCGGGCGGCGGTCTGGTCGCCCTGAGCGGCACCAGCATGGCGGCGCCGCACGTCGCGGGGGTGGCTGCGCTCTGGTGGCAGCGGGTGCGCGAGGCGCCGGTCCGGCCGCTGGCCTCGGCGGCTGTGGCGAAGCTGCTCGCCGCGACGCGAAGGGAGGGCTTCCGGCCGGCCGTCGATCCCGCCGACCGCGGCATGGGGATCGTCATGGCGCCCCTAGCGACGGGGCAGCATCCCGCTGCTCCCATCGCCTGATCTGTCCGTAGGTGCACAAACACCCGATGCCGTGCTCTTCGGGCGGCCGGGCCTGAGCCTTCGCCAGCAGAAACCGGTGCAAGCGCGGCTAGAGATCGAAGGGCGGCTCCTCAAGATTGATGTCCGCCTCGTCGATGTTCGCCGGCGCGTGGACCAGCAGGAGCGACATCCGGCCCCAGTAGTCGTAGGGCGTGCCGCGCGGGATGATGAGAAGGTCGGTCTCCTCGACCGCGATGCATTCGCCGTCGATACTGAACGTCCCGTGCCCCGAGAGCACGAGGTAGAGCCGGTCGCAGGCGATGTTCTTGATGAGCCCGTGCCGGACGCCCTCGCGCGTCTCGATGCGCACAGCGCTTAACCGGTCGAAATCCGCGGTGGTGCTGTAGATGCGTCCGGAGACGCTGTCGCGGCCGAGCGGCGGCGCGTCCTCGAGCGTGAACTTCAGGGCCATGGCGCTCCTTTCCGCGATAGCTTTGTGCCGCCGGTAAAGCGATCTGTCCCGATCGGCGGTTCCTATCACAGCGGCTGGTGAAGCAGCAGCCAGCAGGCGCCGCGGCAGTCGAAGAGCCGGCGCGCGGCCCCCGGTACGCAGCGTTTCTCAGGCCTGGTGGCAGGAGCCATTCCGGCTGCCAACGGGGTGCCGAGCGGCATGGCCACGACCTGCCCGCTGTCCCATCCGGCGATGAACAGGTGGCTGCGATGCATCAGCAGGTGCTGCGGCCACGCAACGCCGGCATCGCGCTCGTCCACCATCCGGGGCGCCGCCGCGGCATCCGAGAGGTCGAAGGTGGCAATCGAATCGTGGCCTCGATTGGCGAAGTAGAGATGTCCCCCCGAGGCACCGGCCTGCAGATCCCCGGGATAGTTGCGGGGGGAGCGCGTGTGCGCCGGGCCCTTGCGGCGACTGCCGGGAACGCTGGTCCAGTCGCCGCTCCCGGGCCGGCCCACCAGCAGGGTCGCGGCGACCTCGCCGGTGATCGCGAGCCGTCCATCTGGCAGCGCGACGCAGTGGCGCGGCCCACTCCCTGGCGGCAACGCCTCTTCGCCGAGCGCCACGAAGCCCTCCGACAGGTCGGCGGCATAGCTGCGCAAGAGTTCGGCGCCGAGGCCGACGACCCGCAGATGCGCGCCGTCGAAGACCGCGTGGTGCGGGTGCGCGGCCTCCTGCCGCTCGGGGTCGGGCCCGTTCCCCTCAAGGTCGAGGGTCTCCGGCACTCCGTCGAAGGCGCCGTCGGGCGTCAGTCGCTGCAGCGCCAGCGTGCCGCTGGCATAGTTCGTCACCACCAGCGCCCGGCCCGTGGGGGCGACCGCCAGGGCGCAGGGTTCGACGCCGCCGGAGTGGCCATTGGCGAGGGCCGTGGCGCCTTGACCATCGATCCGCCAGGCGAGAAGCCGCCGCTCGCCCGTGCCCGCGACGGCGTAGACGACCGGCAGGGAAGGATGCCAAGCCAGCGACGCCAGCCCGGGTGCCGGCGCGATCAGTCCACCGCACCACGCCCCGCCATTGAGGACATAGCGGTGGAGGCCGCTGTCGAGGTCCTCGCCCCGCGCCGCGACCAGCAGCGCCTCGCCCGGCGCCATCATCGCTTCGTTCATGCCCCCTCCCCTCGCCCGGTTGCAGCGTTACCGGCGGTCGCGGTCATCCGGCTGGCACCAGAGCGCCCCATACCGGCGTCGCGATGCCCTCCGCCTTGAGCTGCATAGCCAGAATACTGGAACAGAACCGCGACAGGGCGGGGTTGCCGCCGCGGAACCAGAGCGCCGGTTCTGCCGTCGGCTTCCATATGTTGCGAGGCTCGCCCTGCCAGGGGCCGGGACCGCCCGGCACGCCGGAGCCAAGGTTTCATCAGCGCCTGATCCGGCCGGCTGCTGCGCGAGAAACCGAAGCCGCCACCGTCTTGTGCAGCGAGCGGTAGCCAGTGCAGGCCACCACCGCCTCGGCCTCGATCACACGGCCGTCCCTCCGCAGAGGGTGTCTGCCTCCTCGACCGGGTGCATGATCAATCTCCGATCGGCAGGAGCGGGTCGCGGATTCTGGCTCGCCAGGCTCTGGCGGACCCGCCGCAGCGGCTCGAGCACCTTGGGCCCGATCGCCTCCGCGGTGGCGAGCGCCAGGATGTCGACGGTCGCGAGCAGCGCGTAGCGGACGGAAGACGGCTTGTAGAGGTTGCCGTCCTCCTGAAAGCGCAGGGCCAGGAGCATGTCGGCGGCGAGCGCCAGCCCGCCGCCCGGGATGGTGACTGCGATGGTGCCGGCGCGGTACTGGCGCGCGATCTTGGTCGCGTCGATCACCGAGCGCGCCTGCCCGGAGATCGAGAAGCCGACCAGAACGTCACCGGGGCGCAGCACCGAGGCGTTCATGCGCTGAAGCTGCGGGTCGATCCGCGCCGAGACCTGCAGCCCGAGCCGGAACAGGCGGTTCTCCAGCTCCACCGCCGCCATCGAAGACCCGCCGCCGGTGCCGCAGACGAGCACCCGCCTCGCCCGCGACAGGGCCGCCGCCATGCCGGCGATGTCAGCCTCGGCGAGCCCGAGCGCGAGCAGGTCGAGCGCGGCGTGGGCGCCCTTCGCGACG